>NZ_JAZHFR010000080.1:0-16652 GCF_036541385.1 Comamonas sp. GCA5
CTCCGCCGTCCCGGTGTGGGTCGGGCAGGGGCGCCGCCCAGGCGGTGGGTGCCCCTGCCGCCCGGCGTCGCGGCGCCACGGTTCAATGCTGCGCATGAAAGTTGATAGCTGCCTGCGCATGCATAGCAATGGTTGCAGGCTGTTTGGTGGTGTATTTCCATGCCGACGGCCGGGCCAGCAGCCGGGCCGCTATGCTTCGCCGCATGAGTGCGCATTTTTCGTTCCCGGCCCAGATCGACCTGGGCCAGCCCTTGCAGGGCGACACCGCCCGCCTGCAGGCCCGCTTGCAGGCCCCGTTGCGCGTGCTGCAGGCCCACCTCCTGGCCGAGGTGGGGCCGCTGCTGGAACGGGTGGAACAGGCCGCGCGCGAGGGCCACTGGTGTGTGGGCGGCCTGCGCTATGAAGCCGCCAGCGGCCTGCGCCCCGAGCTGGACACGGCCCCGGCCGAGGAGGGCCCGCTGGCCTGGTTTGCCGTCTACCCCGCACTGCAGGCCGATGCCCCGGCCACGCCCGCGCCCGCACCTGCCGAGGCGCCCAGCCTGCCGACGCTGGACTGGCTGCCCGACCTGGACCGCACCGCTTTCGCCGCCGGTCTGCAGGCCATCCATGCCGGCATTGCCACCGGCCAGTACTACCAGATCAACTACACCCAGCAGCTGCGCGCGGAGGCCGCACGCCCTGTGGAGGGCGCGGCGCTGTTTGCCGCGCTGCAGCAGGCACAGCCCAGCGGCTATGCGCTGTACCTGGACATGGGCGGCGAGCAGGTGGCCTCGGTCTCGCCCGAACTGTTTTTCGACTGGCACCAGCCCGCCACGGGCAGCGGCCCCATCCTGACCCGCCCGATGAAGGGCACGGCCGCGCGCGGCGCCACGCCGCAGCAGGATGCGGCCCAGGCGCAGCACCTGCAGACCGCGGCCAAGGAGCGGGCCGAGAACGTGATGATCGTGGACCTGCTGCGCAACGACCTGGGGCAGATCGCCGAGGTCGGCTCGGTCGAGGTGCCGCAGCTGTTTGCCGTGCAGGCCCTGCCCAGCGTCTGGCAGATGACCTCCGATGTGCGCGCCCGCCTGCCCCAGGGCACCGGCCTGCGCGAGGTGTTCACCGCGCTGTTTCCCTGCGGCTCGGTCACCGGGGCGCCCAAGCGCTCGGCCATGGCCGCCATCGCCCAGCTGGAGCCCGCGCCGCGCGGCTGGTACTGCGGCGCCCTGGGCGTGGTGCGGCCCGACGGGGCCGGCGGACTCCGTGCCACCTTCAATGTGCCGATCCGCACGGTGGTGGTGCAGGGCCGTGCGCTGCGCTGTGGCATCGGCAGCGGCATCACCGCCGATGCCACCGAACCCGGCGAGTGGGCCGAGTGGCGCGCCAAGCGCGCCTTTGTGGAGCGCGTGAGCAGGGCGTTCGACCTGATCGAAACCCTGGCGCTGGAGGACGGACGCTTTCGCCACCTGGGCCTGCACCTGCAGCGCATGCAGGCCGCGGCGGCGCACTTTGGCTATCCCTGGAGCGAGGCCGCCCTGCAGCTGACCCTGCAGCAGGTGCAGGACACCCACCCCAGCGGCCTGTGGCGCGTGCGCCTGCAACTGGGCCGCGATGGCCTGTATGCCAGCCAGGCCGTGGTCTGCCCGCCGTCACCGCCGCAGGCCTATCTGCAGCTGGCGCCCGAGCCGCTGGCCGAGGCGCACGGCGAATTCGTGCGCTTCAAGACCACGCGCCGCGCGCACTACGAGCGCTGGGCCCCCAAGGACACCCACATCTTTGACACCATCCTGTGGAACGAGGCCGGTGAAATCACCGAAGGCACGCGCGGCAATGTGGCCGCCTTGATCGACGGGCAGTGGGTCACGCCGGCACTGGCCTGCGGCCTGCTCAACGGCGTGGGCCGCCAGGTGGCACTGGCCGAGGGCCGGGTGGTGGAAGGTGTGATCCACCGTGACGACCTGCACCGGGTGCAGCAGTGGGCCTTCATCAACAGCCTGCGCGGCTGGGTGGACTGCCAGATGGTGGGCACGGCCCCCGCGCGCTAGCCGGTCGGCGCTTGGGTGGCACCGGCCGGGTTGTGCCGGCCTACCTGCCGGAGCAACACGGGCCAGTTTTCAAGCGTTTTGGCCGTCCGGCGCTGATGCAGTCAGTGCGGAGTGCTTAGGTTTTGGTAGCGTGCAGGGCGCAATTCCGGGAAGGACCGGTGGTCGCCGGCCCTGGCTGTCACGCCCAATGCCCGCTGCATCCATCGCAGCGTTCCGGTCACGAAGGCTGTAACAGGCGTAGGGCGCGTGCTTCGATGGGAGTGAGCCCGCGCCCAGGCGCCCTTCTGGGTTCAGCATCCACCGCAGCTGCGCAGCGCCACGGTTTGCATGGCATCCGTAGGCAGCGCCCAGGCGGCCACGCCACGCACCACATCACCGATCACCAGCACGCTGGGGCTGCCCAGGGCCTCGTCCGCCAGGGTGGCGGGCAATTGCGCCAGGGTGGTGATGGCATGGCGCTGTTGGGGCAGGCTGGCGTGCTGGATGATGGCCGCCGGGGTGTCGCCGGGCAGGCCGCCGGCCTGCAGTTCCTGCGCCATGTCGGCCGCGCCGCTGACGCCCATGTAGACCACCAGGGTCAGCTTGGCGGCCTGGGCCGTGACGGCCAGCTGGCGCCAGTCCGTGCCGGCATCGCCGGGCTTGGCGTGGCCGGTGATGAACACCACGCCGTGGGCGTGGTCGCGGTGGGTCAGCGGCGCGCCCAGGGCGGTCAGGCCGGCCAGGCCGGCGGTGATGCCGTTGATCACCTGCACCTCGACCCCGGCGGCACGCAGGTGTTCCACCTCCTCACCGCCCCGGCCAAAGATGAAGGGGTCGCCCCCCTTGAGGCGCACCACGTTCTCGCCCTCGCGCACGGCCAGCAGCATGAGTTTTTCGATGAAGGCCTGGGGCGTGCTCTTGCAGCCACCGCGCTTGCCCACGTCGATGATGCGGGCCGTGGGCGCGGCATGGGCGACGATGGCGGGCGACACCAGGTCGTCCACCAGCAGCACGGTGGCGGCCTGGATGGCTTTGAGGGCCTTGAGGGTCAGCAGCTCCGGATCGCCGGGGCCGGCCCCCACCAGGGTGCAGCGGCCCGTGGCGGGCAGGGTGAAGGTGGCATCGGTGCTCATGGCTGTTCTCCTGGGGGAATTTGGCGCGCCAGCTGGCAGATGTGCACGACCTGCCGGGCAATGGCCTCGGGGACAGGAAGGCTTCCTGCCAGCACCTGGCGCGTGTAGTCGGCGGTGCTGGCCACGTCGATGGCGGTGGGCAGGCCGTCGATCTGGCTGGCCGTGCCGGGCTGCTGCTCGTCCAGCACCTGGTGCACGCCGGCCACAAAGCCGTCGTAGCGCGGCAGGCGGCGCGGGTCGGCCACGACCTCGCCCTCCAGCCCGCGCGACAGCAGGGCGTACAGGCCCAGGCCCTCGCAGGTGGCGCGCAGCGTGTCCAGGTACTCGGGGTGGGTGTAGCTGCTGACGATCAGGGCCGGACCGGCGCAGGGGTTCATCAGCTTGACCACGCTGTGGCCCGGGTTGCGCAGGCCAATGACGGCGCGCGTGGCCAGCAGGCGGGCCAGCCCGGGATGCAGCAGGTCGGTGGCGATGTGGGCCACCTGGCCGGGCGCCACGGCGCCGGGCGTGGTCTGGGCCGGGATGTTCAGGGCCTCAAGCACGTCCGAGGCCAGCACGCGCCGGGCCTCGGTGCGCTGGCCGTGCAGCAGCACGGGCAGCCCTTCGCGCGCCAGCAGCAGGGCCAGCAGCGGCGTCAGCACCGGCAGCCGCCGCGCGCCGTTGTAGCTGGGCAGCACCACCACGTGCTGGGGGCCGGCCGGCACGGTGTGCAGGCGGGCGTGCACGGCATCCAGGAAGCCGCACATCTCCTCGGCGGTCTCGCCCTTGATGCGCATGGCGATGCAGAAGGCGCCGACCTCCAGGTCGCTGACCTGGCCGTCCAGCACCTGGCCGAACAGGTCCTGGGCCTGGTGGCGGTCCAGGGCCTTGGCGCCGCGCGCACCGCGGCCGATTTCCTTGAGGTAGTGGCTGATGGGCATGGCAAGACCTCCGTTCAGGCGCTGTGGGCCGCGTGCTGCTGCACCATCTGGCGCAGCCGGGGCAGGCAGGAGCCGCATTCGGTGCCGCAGCGCAGCGCGTCCTGCAATTGGGGCACGGAGTGCAGGCCGCTGTCCAGGGCCTGGGTGATTGCCTGTTCGTTCACGCCCAGGCAGGTGCAGACCAGGGCGACGGGCGCGGCGGGCAGGCCCTGGGCGGGGGGCGCCTGAGGGCGCAGCAGGGCGTGGCCCGGCAGGGACAGCGGCTGCGCGCTGTGCAGCAGCGGCAGCAGCCAGTGCCCGGCATCGGAGGGGCCGCACAGCACCAGGGCCTGCAGCCAGGTCTGCTGCTGCGCATGCTGCAGCACCAGGCTGCGGCGGTGCTGGCGCTGGGCATCGGCATAGCGCAGCACTTCGGCCCCTTCCAGGCCCAGCAGGGCATGGACCTGCTGCACCAGGGCCGCATCGGGCGGTGTGGCCCTGGCCGCGCGCAGCAGCACCCCCTGGCGTGCGGGACTGCTGGGTGCACCCGGCGCGGCAAACGGCACGCAGCTGGCAAAGTCCCACTGCGGCAGCAGGGCCGCCAGGGCCTGGCGCACGGCCAGCAGGCGCTCTTCGGGCAGCCAGGCCGCGGCCAGCAATTGCCAGGGCAGCTCCACCGCCTGAACGCTGACGGCGGCGTGCTTGAGCTCCGGTTGCTTGGACTGGGGGCAGAACGCCGGCGTGGTCACGGTGTTCACGCCGCCCACGGCCTGGCCGTCGCGGCTGTGTCCGCCCAGGTATTCGCTGCCCCAGTGCATGGGCAGGTAGACCTGGGACAGGCCCAGGCCGGCATCGGCCTGCACCGGCACGACCAGCTGGCCGTGGCGGCTGCGCACGGCGACCAGCTGGCCGGGCTGCAGGCGCTGGCGCTCCATGTCCTGCGGGTGCATCTGCAGCGCGGGCTCGGGCGCGTGGGCCATCAGGCGGGCCAGCTGGCCGGTGCGGCTCATGCCATGCCACTGGTCGCGCAGGCGGCCGGTGTTCAGGCTGAAGGGAAAGCGGGCGCTGCGCGGTTCGGCCACGGGCTGCCAGGGTTGGGCGGCAAAGCGGGCGCGGCCATCGGCCGTGGGGAAGACGCCCTCGGCATACAGGCGGGCCTGGCCTTGCTGCGCGCCTTCGGGCAGCGGCCACTGCTGCGGTCCGGCGCGGTCCAGCAGTGCCCAGGACAGGCCGGTGATGTCCAGGTCGCGCCCGCGGGTGCTGGCGCGGTGCTCGTTCCAGATCTGCTCGGCGCCTGCTGCGGCGTTGCTGGTGTCATAGGCAAACAGGCTGGGCCGACCGGGGCGCAGGCGGGCCTCCAGGCGCTGGGCGATTTGCGTCGCAATCTGCCAGTCGTGCCGGGCCTGGCCCAGCGGGGGCACGGCGGCGCGCACGCGGGAGATGCGGCGTTCGCTGTTGGTGACGGTGCCCAGCTTCTCGCCCCAGGTGCTGGCGGGCAGCAGCAGGTCGGCGTAGGCGGCGGTGGCAGTGGTGGCGAAGGCGTCCTGCAGGATCACGAACTCCGCCCGCTGCAGCGCGCGGCGCACGGTGGCTTGGTCCGGCAGGCTGTGGGCCGGGTTGGTGCAGGAAATCCACAGGGTCTTGATCTGGCCGTCGGCCGCAGCCTCAAACAGTTCGATGGCGGTCTTGCCGGGCTGGGCGGGCACATCGTCCACGCCCCACAGGGTGGCCACCTCGGCCCGGTGATCGGGGTTGGCCAGGTCGCGGTGGGCGCTGAGCAGGTTGGCCATGCCGCCCACTTCACGCCCGCCCATGGCATTGGGCTGGCCGGTCAGCGACAGCGGGCCGGCGCCCGGCTTGCCGATCTGGCCCGTGGCCAGGTGCAGGTTGATCAGTGCGGCGTTCTTGGCCGTGCCGCTGCTGCTCTGGTTCAGGCCCTGGCAGTACAGGCTGAGCGTGGGCGCGCGCTGCGGCCCGTCGCTGGCCGCACCGCCCAGCGCAAACCAGCGCGCGGCCTGCAGCAGGTCCGCCGCGCTCAGGCCGCAGTCGCGCGCCACACGCTCGGGCGTGGCTTCGCGCACCAGGGCCTTGAGGGCGTCGAAGCCGGTGGTGTGGCGTTCGATGTAGCCGCTGTCGATCCAACCTTCCCACAGCATGGCGTGCAGCATGCCGTGGAACAGGCGCACATCGCTGCCGGGCTGCGGGGGCAGGAACAGGTCGGCGATCTCGGCAGTCTCGGTGCGGCGCGGGTCGGCGACGATGATCTTGAGCGCCGGGTTGGCGGCCTTGGCGTCCTCGATGCGCCGAAACAGCACGGGGTGGGCCCAGGCCGTGTTGCTGCCGGTGATGAACAGGCAGCCTGCGTGCTGCAGGTCGTCGTAGCAGGCCGGGGGCGCGTCGGCCCCCAGCGTGGCCTTGTAGCCGGCGACGGCGCTGCTCATGCACAGGCGCGAGTTGGTGTCCAGGTTGTTGGTGCCCAGCAGCCCCTTGGTCAGCTTGTTGAAGACGTAGTAGTCCTCGGTCAGCAACTGGCCGCTGGCGTAGACGGCCACTGCATCCGGGCCGTGCTGCTGCACGGTGTCGGCGATGCGCGTGGCGGCGAGATGAAGCGCCGCCTCCCACGCCAGGGGCTGGGGCGTGGCACCGCGCTGGGTGCGCTGCAGCGGCTGCAGCAAGCGGGTCTGCGGGGCCAGCGCAGCAGCGGCGGTCAGGTGCAGGCTGTTGCCCTTGCTGCACAGTCGGCCGAAGTTGGCGGGGTGGTCCGGGTCGCCGCGCACGCCGGTGATCTGCGCCCCCTCGGACTGGATGATCACGCCGCAGCCGACGCCGCAGTACGGGCAGGTGGAACGGGTTTCAGTCATGGCGAAAATTTCTAGTGTTTGAGGGCTTTGACGCAGGCGGGGCGGGCGCAGGCAGCTATGGTTTCAGGCAGCAGGTGCGCAGCGGCGCGCCGGCCCGGCGATGGGGCGTGCCAGGTCGGTGGCCTTGGTGGCCAGCTCGGCCGCATCCAGGTAGACCATGCCGTCCTGCACCTGCACGGCAAAGCCGGGGGTGCAGCCTTCGTCGGGCGCGGCGGCCTGGCCGTCGCACAGGCCGATGGTCCAGTTGTGCATGGGACAGGCCACGCTGCGGCCGAAGACGATGCCCTGCGACAGCGGACCGCCCTTGTGCGGGCAGCGGTCCAGCAGGGCGAAGACTTCGTTGTCTGCATTGCGGAACAGGGCCACGTCCAGCCCCTGGGGGCGGGCGACGCGGCGGGCGCCGAGGACCGGGATGTCGTCGACGGCACAGATGGCTTGCCAGGTGGTCATAGCTATTCCTTTGGGAGCTGTTAGCGCTCGTGGGTATTGGGCTGGATGGCGATTGGGTGCTGCATCACACCGTGACGACCTGGCCCGCGGGCAGGGCCGGAACGATGGGAATCACGCGCTGGAACTGGCGCGCATCGACATGCGCCTTGTCCAGCTCGAACCAGGGGTCGGGCTCGCCATCCAGGGCGAACTGCAGCTGGGCCCACAGGGCCTGGCGGCCGGCCGCGTCGTCCAGGATGCGGCGCTTGACGTAGTCCAGGCCCACGCGGTGCACGTAGTGCACGGTGCGCTCCAGGTACCAGCCTTCCAGGCGGTACAGCTGCATGAAGGCGCCCGTGTACTCCAGCACCTCCTCGGCGGTCTTGAGCTTGGTGAAGAAATGCGCCACCTCGGTCTTGATGCCGCCGTTGCCGGCAATGTGCATCTCCCAGCCGCTGTCCACGCCGATGATGCCCACGTCCTTGATGCCCGATTCCGCGCAGTTGCGCGGGCAGCCGCTGACGGCGAACTTCACCTTGTGCGGGGCGTACATGCGCCACATGGCGCGCTCCAGGTCCTTGCCCAGCTGGTGCTGTCCTGCGTGCCCATGCGGCACCATTCGCTGCCCACGCAGGTCTTCACCGTGCGCAGCGCCTTGGCATAGGCGTGGCCGCTGGGCATGCCGATGTCGTTCCACACCGCCTGCAGGTCTTCCTTCTTCACGCCCAGCAGGTCGATGCGCTGGCCGCCCGTGACCTTGACGGTGGGGATCTGGTACTTGTCCACCGCATCGGCGATGCGGCGCAGCTCGCTGGCCGTGGTTTCGCCGCCCCACATGCGCGGGATCACGCTGTAGGTGCCATCTTTCTGGATGTTGGCGTGGCTGCGCTCGTTGATGGCGCGGCTTTGCGGGTCATCCTGGGCCTCCTTGGGCCAGGTGCTGACCAGGTAGTAGTTCACGGCCGGGCGGCAGGTCGCACAGCCATTGGGCGTGCGCCATTCCAGGTGGCGGAAGACCGCGTCCGTGGTCAGCAGGTGGTGCTGGGCGATGGCCTCGCGCACCGCCTGGTGGCCGTGGCTGGTGCAGCCGCACACGGCCTTGGTCTTGGGCGTGGCGGAGTAGTCGCCGCCGGCGGTGAACATGATGATCTGCTCCACCAGCCCGGTGCACGAGCCGCAGCTGGCGCTGGCCTTGGTGTGCTTGCGCACCTCGTCCAGCGTGAACAGGCCTTTTTCCTGGATGGCCTTGCAGATGGCGCCCTTGGTCACGCCGTTGCAGCCGCAGACCTCGTCGCTGTCGGCCATGGCCGAGGCCTTGCTGTGCCCTTCGTGGCCGGTGTCGCCGATGTTGGACTCGCCGAACATCAGCCGGTCGCGCAGGTCGGCGATGGAGCGGCCCTCGCGCAGCAGCTTGAAGTACCAGCTGCCGTCCACCGTGTCGCCATACAGGCAGGCGCCGACCAGCTTGTCGTTCTGAATCACCAGTTTCTTGTAGACGCCGCCGCCGGGGGCAGAGGGGTCGCGCAGCACGATTTCTTCCGTGTCCGCACCGCCCTGGAAGTTGCCGGCCGAAAACAGGTCGATGCCGGTGACCTTGAGCTTGGTGGAGGTCAGCGAGCCCTGGTAGCGCCCGATGCCCCATTCGGCCAGGTGGTTGGCCAGCACCTTGCCCTGCTCGAACAGCGGGGCCACCAGGCCATAGGCCACGCCGCGGTGGGCGGCGCATTCGCCCACGGCGTAGATGCGCGGGTCGGTCACGGTCTGCAGCGTGTCGCTGACCACGATGCCGCGGTCCACATGCAGGTGCATGCGCTGCGCCAGCGCGGTGCTGGGGCGGATGCCCACGGCCATCACCACCAGGTCGGCCGGCACCTCGCTGCCATCCTTGAAGCGCACGGCGCGCACGCGGCCGCCCTCGCCCGCCAGCAGTTCCTGGGTCTGGGCCTGCATCAGAAACTGCATGCCGCGCTCGGCCAGCGACTGCTGCAGCATGCGGCCGGCCACATCGTCGAGTTGGCGCTCCATCAGCCATTCGTTGGCGTGCACCACCGTCACCTGCATGCCGCGCTTCATCAGGCCGTTGGCGGCCTCCAGCCCCAGCAGGCCGCCGCCGATGACCACGGCGTGGCGGTAGCGGCTGGCCGCGTCGATCATGGCCTGGGTGTCGGCAATGTCGCGGTAAGCCAGCACGCCCTGCAGGTCGTGCCCCGGAATCGGCAGGATGAAGGGGTTGGAGCCCGTGGCCAGCACCAGGCGGTCATAGGGTGCGCTGACCTGGCGGCCTTCGGCATCCACGCCGTGCACCAGGCGGCGCACGCGGTCGACCTCGGTCACCGTGACCCCGGCATGCAGGGTGATGCCGTGCTCCTGGTACCAGGCCCAGTCGTTGAGCACGATCTCGTCGAGCGTCTGCTCGCCCGCCAGCACGGGCGACAGCAGGATGCGGTTGTAGTTGGGATGGGGTTCGGCGCCGAAGACGGTGATCTCGTACAGATCGGGTGCGATCTTCAGCAGCTCTTCCAGGGCGCGCACACCGGCCATGCCGTTGCCCACCAGCACCAGTTGGGATTTTTTCATCGTGCCCCCAAGGCAGTTCGCCAAACAAAAAGGCGTCCACACGCGGGGCGGGCCAAAGGCCTGCTGCGTGGGGACGCCGTCGTCCTGCGAGACTGGTGCACCGTTGCACGCGCCCCGCACGCGGCCTGCATCGGCCGCAGGCTAGCTATGCAAGCCGCGTGCCAGGATGGCGGGCACCGCGTTGCTTCTCCAGGGACGTGGCGCAGGTGCTCTCGTCAGGGGGCGCCTGGGCTGGCGGCCCGCACGCCGGGCTGCGCCGCGCTGGGGCAGGGCTGCACCATGCTGGGGGCGCTGAGCGCCGGTGTACCCAGCACGGCCCAGGGGCAAGCGCCGGTGGACGACAGGGACATGGGGATAAAGCCCGGTTGCATGGCGCCCCCGGATGGGCTGAAATGGTTTTTCACATCTGTGTTTTTGCCGGGAGCTGTTCCATGACCACTGTTGCAGAGATCCTCAAGTCCAAGACCTCCAGCCTGGTGTTTGCCATCGCCCCGACCGCGACGGTCTATGAGGCCCTGCGCCTGATGGCCGAGCAGGGCATCGGCTCGCTGCTGGTGAAGAACGGCGAGACCATCGTCGGCATCTTCACGGAGCGCGACTATGCGCGCAAGATTGCCCTGATGGGGCGCACTTCGGCGCAGACGCGGGTGAGTGACGTGATGACCACGTCGGTGCTGTTCGTGCAGCCCAGCCAGACCAGCCAGGAGTGCATGCAGCTCATGACCAGCAAGCGCCTGCGCCACTTGCCCGTGGTGGACAAGGGTCAGCTGGTGGGCCTGGTCTCCATCGGGGACTTGGTCAAGGACATCATTTCCGAGCAGAAATTCATCATCGAGCAGCTCGAGCACTACATCAACGGCGGCGGCCGCTAGGCCGGGAAAGGCCCCCTGCGCGGCGGGGCTGCTCCCCCTTCTCTCGGATGGCTGCGCAATTCGGCAAAGGCGACGCCGCCAGCGCGGTGGTCCTGCGCTTGCGCGGCGGCCCTGCTCTGGTTCTGGGGCACGCCGGTTTTGTGCGCCGTGCGACGAAAGGCGGGGAGACAAAAAAGCCCCGACGGCATGCCGTCAGGGCCTGGGCAGGGTGATGGCCGGGTCAGGCGGCCTTTTCGACGTGCCCCTGGCGCGTGTAGAGGAAGTCGATCACGGCCTTGCGGCAGCGCTGGTACTCGCGGTCCTCGGCCAGGGCGACCCGCTGGCGCGGGCGGGCCAGGGGCACGTGCAGCACTTCGCCGATGGTGGCGGCCGGCCCGTTGGTCATCATCACGATCTTGTCGGACAGCAGCACGGCCTCGTCCACGTCATGGGTCACCATGACCACCGTGCTGTGCGTGCGTGCCACGATCTCCAGCAGCTCGTCCTGCAGCTTGGCGCGCGTCAGGGCGTCCAGCGCGCCGAAGGGCTCGTCCATCAGCAGCACCTGGGGTTCCATGGACAGGGCGCGGGCAATGCCCACGCGCTGCTTCATGCCACCCGAGATCTCGCCGGGGCGTTTCTGCGCCGCATGGCCCAGGCCGACCAGTTCCAGGGCCGCATCGGTGCGCGCCTTGAGCTGGGCCTTGCTCTCCTTGGCGCCAAACACGCGCTCCACCGCCAGGTGCACATTGCCCCAGCAGGTCAACCAGGGCAGCAGCGAGTGGTTCTGGAAGACCACGGCGCGCTCGGGCCCCGGGCCCTTGATCTCCTTGTTGGCGCACAGCAGGGCGCCGGCGGTGGGCGTGGTCAGTCCGGCGATCAGGTTCAGCAGCGTGGACTTGCCGCAGCCCGAGTGGCCGATGAGGCTGACGAACTCGCCCTTGGCAATCTGCAGGTGGATGCCCTGCAGCGCGGGAAACAGGCCCTTGGCGGTCTTGAAGGTCTGCTCCACGCCCTGGATCTCGAGGTACTTGGTGGACAGCGATGCGTTCATGATTTCACCTCTTCGAACGTGAAGGCCGAAGCCAGCTTGACCAGGGCCCACTCCAGCAGCAGGCCGACGATGCCGATCACAAAGATGGCAATGATGATGTTCTTGACGTTGAGGTTGTTCCATTCGTCCCAGACCCAGAAGCCAATCCCCACGCCGCCGGTCAGCATCTCGGCCGCCACGATGACCAGCCAAGCCGTGCCCACGGCCAGGCGCACGCCGGTCAGCAGGTAGGGCAGCACGGCGGGAAAGAGGATGGTGGTGGCGATCTTCCACTCCGACAGGTTCAGCACCCGCGCCACGTTCATGTAGTCCTGGGGTACGCGCTGCACACCGACGGCGGTGTTGATGACCATGGGCCAGATGGAGCAGATGAAGATGGTCCAGATGGCGGCCGGGTTGGCGCCCTTGAACACCAACAGGCCGATGGGCAACCAGGCCAGGGGCGAGACCGGGCGCAGCAGGCTGATCAGCGGGTTGACCATGCGCGACAGGAAGCTGAAACGCCCGATCACAAAGCCCAGCGGAATGCCGACCAGCGCCGCCAGGCCAAAGCCCAGGGCCACGCGCTGCAGCGAGGCCAGCACGTTCCAGCCCACGCCCTGGTCGTTGGGGCCGTTGCGGTAGAAGGGATCGCTGAAGACCTCGACGGCCTGGGCCCAGGTGGCCTGCGGGCCGGGGATGGACTGGCCGGTGCTGCTGGCCACCACGGACCACAGGCCGATCAGCAGCGCCAGGCCCAGGGCCGGTGGCAAGGCCCAGGCCAGCAGGGCCTCCAGCCGCCTGCGTGCGCCGGGCCGGGCGGGTGCGGCGGTGGATGTCAAGGGTTTTTCGGCTTTGGACAAGGTGCTGCCTGCGCTGGTAGCTATGGATTTGGGGGTGGTGTGCAGGGCGTCGCCGGGGGCGGAACGCTCACGCGGGGAGTGGAAGACGGCGCTGACCATGGGGGTTCTCCGTTAGCGTGGTGGCCTCAGGCCTTGATCTTGAAACTGTCGGCGTACTGGGCGGGGTTCTTGCCATCCCACACCACACCGTCCATGAGCTTGCTGCTGCGCATCGCGTCCTTGGGTACGGCCACCTTGAGTTGGCTGGCCGCCTGGGTGTACAGGTCGATGCGGTTGATCTGCTTGGCCACGGCCAGATAGTCGGGGTGGCTCTTGAGCAGGCCCCAGCGCTTGTGCTGCGTCAGGAACCACATGCCATCACTCAGGTAGGGGAAGTTCACCGCCCCGTCGTTGAAGAATTTCATGTGGTGGGGGTCGTCCCAGGTCTTGCCCAGACCGTTCTGGTAACGCCCCAGGATGCGCTGGTTGATGGCGTCCACGCTGGTGTTGATGTAGGACTTCTGGGCCACGGTTTCGGCCATCTTCAGCTTGTTCTGCAGGCTGGCGTCGATCCAGCGGCCGGCCTCCAGGATGGCCATGATCACGGCGCGGCAGGTGTTGGGGTACTGGTTGGCAAAGTCCCCGGTGGCGCCCAGCACCTTCTCGGGGTGGTCCTTCCAGATGTCCTGCGTGGTGTTGGCGGTGATGCCGATGCCGTCCATGATGGCGCGGTGGTTCCAGGGTTCACCCACACAGAAGCCGTCCATGTTGCCCACGCGCATGTTGGCCACCATCTGTGGCGGCGGCACGGTGATCAGCTTGGCGCCCGACAGCGGGTTGATGCCGGCGGCTGCCAGCCAGTAGTGCATCCACATGGCATGGGTGCCTGTGGGGAAGGTGCCGGCAAAGGTGTAGTCGCGCGGGTTCTGGGCCATGGCCTTGGCCAGGCTGGGGCCGTCCACGGCGCCCTTGTCGGCCAGGGCCTTGGACAGGGTGATGGCCTGGCCATTCTGGTTCAGGCCCATGAGCACGGCCATGTCCTTCTTGGGGCCTCCCACGCCCAGGTGCAGGCCATAGACCAGGCCGTAGAGCACATGGGCAAAGTCCAGCTCGCCATTGACCAGCTTGTCGCGCACGCCGGCCCAGCTGGCTTCCTTGCTGGGGACGATGGTGACACCGTACTTCTTGTCCAGCCCCAGCACCGAGGCCATGACCACGCTGGCGCAGTCGGTCAGCGGGATGAAGCCGATGCGGACCTCTTTCTTTTCCGGAGCGTCGGAGCCAGCGGCCCAGACGCCACCATGGCCCAGCTGGGTGAACAGGGCGGTGCCTGCCGCCGCCCCTGCGGCCTGGCGCAGGAACTGGCGGCGCGAGGCCTGGGGATCGGCGGGGCGGTGTGGGGCGAGCTGTGCCATGGAGGGCTCCTTGAATGCGTGGGCAAAACCGAAAGACGGTCCCGCCAAGCACAACGGCGTCCCGATCCTTCCTGCAGGCAGGGGATGGGGACGCCGTTGTCCATAGGGGGGAATGGGTGGATCCCTGGCCGCCTTTGGCCGAGATTCGCCAAGCAAGAAGCAGAAACTGTGCCAGCTGCCACTGGCCCTGGATGTCCCAGGCAGGGCGGTCCCGTGCAGCCCATGCGGTTGCTGCAATGCAGCAAAGTGGTGCCGAAGCAGCCTGTTTTTGGTGCGTGGCCGCCCGCATGCCCCGTGTGCGCGGGGCCACAGGCCCTGCCGGGCTCAGCTGGCGTGGCCGGGCAGGGGCAGCAGGTCGGCCATGGCCAGCATGGCCTCGGCCACGTCGATGAGGCGGCGGTTCTGGTTCATCGCCGTCTGGCGCAGTAGCTTGTGGGCCTCGGCCTCGCTCATGCCGCGGTGGGTCATCAGCAGGCCCTTGGCGCGCTCTACGGTCTTGCGCTCGGTCAGCGCTGTGCGCACGGTCTCCAGCTCATGGTGCATGGCCTGCAGGCGCAGCGACTGCTCCTGCACCAGGGCCATCACGGACTGGCCCAGCTGGGGCGCGTAGTCGGTGCCGGGGCGCAGCACCAGGCTGGTGTTGGAGGTGCTGAAGAAGTCCGGCAGGGCCCCGGCCGCGTCGCTGGCGCTGTGCAGCATGCTTTGCGGGTGGGCCAGGGCCGCCTGGGCGGCCTGCAGCTGGGTGTGGCAGCGCTGCAGCAGCTCGTCGGCCAGCGTGGTCTCGATCTCGTACATGGTGTCCATGCGCAAGGTGCAGGCGTCAAACCAGATTTCGCCCAGCTCCATGTCCAGCGGAGCGTCGGCGGGTGAGGTGCAGCCGATGCGGCGCAGCCGCTCGATGGTGGTCAGGTGGGGGCTGTGCATGCAGGCGGCCTGCCACAGGGCCAGCGGGGTGGCGGGGGCGCATTCGGCAAAGACCTGCAGGCAGCGCTCCTGCGAGTCGATCAGGTGCAGCCAGTGCTGCTGGCGGGTGGCGGTGCTGGTGCCGCTGCTGAAGACCGTGGCGCCGGTGGCGCGTTCCTGGCCGGCCAGCTCCTTGCCCTGCATGAAGTGCAGCATGGCAATCAGCAGGCGCGAGATGTCGGGGTGGGTGGCGCTGTCGGCGGCCTCGAAGACCACGGCCAGCAGGCCAGCGATCAGGCGGATGTAGGCCTGGGTGGCGGCATCGGGGCTGAGGTCCAGCGCGGCGATGCGGGCGCGCAGCGCCGGCAGTGCATCCAGCCCCTGCAGCACATAGGCAATGTGGTTGCACAGGCGGGCGCCATGGCTGCCGCGCAGCGCCTGCAGGTCCAGGGTGTCCAACACGCTGCGCAAGGAACGTGCGCTGTGCGTGCTGGCCTGGACCTGGGTGTGCAGGGCCTGACGGGCGCGCTGGCCGTGGCTGGCCAGCAGGATGTTGGACAGGCCGCGCTCTTTCTGCAGTGCATGGATCAACTCGCCCAGCTGGCGCACCAGGGTGCTGGTGCGCTGCAGCCGGTGCAGTTCGTCAATTTCGCATTGCCGGGCGGCAATCAGGTAGTGCAGGGCAGTGGACATGGTGGTCACGGCAGGGCGTCGGTGCCTGCTGCCATGCAAATCGCATGCCGTCCTGCTGCGGCGGCCCGGGCAGGGCTTAGAGCTTGCCCTTGAAGTAGCTGGGCTTGTCCATGTCCACGATGTCCACGCTCAACTGCACTTCCAGGCCGGCTTGCGCAGGAATCACGGATTTCAGCACCGCGGCGATGCGGTCGGACAGCTCTTTCTTGACTTCGGCCGTGCGACCGGCCATCAGGCGCAGTTCGACGTGGGCGAAGGCGCGGCCGGCGCTGTTCAGGCCGATGCGGTAGTTGCTCACCTGGGCGATGCGGGTCTTGACATCGGCCTCGTCGCTGACGGTGGGGTGGCCGCAGACGGTGGCGTTCAGCGCTTCCATCAGGGCGGCTTCGTTCAGGCCTTGCAGGTTGTCGGTGTATTCCACATACATATGGGGCATGGTGTGTCTCCTGGAATTGAGGGGCAAAAGTTGGCGCTCATTGTGCCTCGGCGACAAGCCCCCGATCGGCCAAGGCCTGCAAGGCATCCACGAGGGCGGCCACATCCGCGGCCGTGTGCGCGGCCGACAGGGCGATGCGCAGGCGCGCCGTGCCCGCCGGCACGGTGGGCGGGCGGATGGCGGGCACCCACAGGCCGCGCTGGCGCAGGCCCTCCATCAGCGCCAGGGCGGCGCCGTTGTCGCCGATGACCAGGGCCTGGATGGGGGTGTCCGAGGGCAGCAGGCGCCAGCCGGTGCGCGCCAGCAGCGGCTGCAGCCCCGTGCGCAACTGCTGGATGCGGGCTTGCAGCTGGGCACGCAGGGCATCACCGTCTGCGATGACCCGCAGGCTGGCCTGCAGCGCGCGTGCCAGCAGGGCCGGCGCGGCCGTGGCGAAGGTGTAGCTGCGCGTGGTCTGCAGCAGCCATTCGATCAGGTCTTCGCTGCCGGCCACCAGCCCGCCGGCCGCGCCGGCGGCCTTGCTCAGCGTGGCCATGTACAGCACGCGCGGGCTGGCGTGGGCGCCGTCAGTCCCGCG
>NZ_JAZHFR010000081.1:0-16432 GCF_036541385.1 Comamonas sp. GCA5
CGGACGCGGCGAGCCTGCGGCCCTCCGGCTGCAGAGGCCGCCCCGGCCGCCGGGATGGCCACGGCCATGCAATGGTGGGGGGCGCTGACCCAGCAGTTCCAGCAGATCGCGCAGCAGGCCCTGCAGGACCCGGCCCAACAGCAGGCCGTGAAGCAGGCCACGCAGATGGGCTCCGACTTCGCCAAGGTGGCGGTCCAGACCGCCAGCGACATGGTGCGCCAGGCGGTGTCGCAGGCCATGCCCGGCACGGCGGAGGTCGCACCGGCCGCCAAAACGCCGGCGGCGAAGAAAACCACCCGCCAACCGGCGCCCGCCGACGTGGCGCGCCAGCGTGCACCGGCTGCTGGCAAAACGGCCACGGCGAGCAAGGCGGCCAAGCCTGCGCCACGCAAGTCCGCCGCGGCCCAACCGGCGGCAAAAACCAAGTCCGCTGCAGCACGCAAACCGGGCGCGCGCTGAGTCCCTGGGCTAGCCACGGCGCGGCGGTGGCTGCGCAAGGAGCGATCGTGTGATGCCGTTTTTCCCTTGCGCCCATGCCGGTCATCCGTTGTGGCAGCACGCGACCCGGCAGGTGATCGTGCAGTTGCAGGCGCAGATCAGCATGCAGCCACCGACGGTCCGGCATGGTCTGGGCCTGGTCTATGTCTCGGCCTCGCTGGCGGCGCACGCGGCCGAGATCGTGGGCACGCTGGCGCAGGCCCTGCCCCAGGTGCAGCATTGGGCTGGCTGTGCCGCGCACTCGGTGCTGGCCGGAGACATGGACTATGGCCACACCGGCGCGGTGGCGGTGATGCTGCCTGAGCTGGCGCCGGGCGACTACCAACTGTTTTCCGACATCGCCACGCACAAGCCGGCGCAGCCGGGCATCACCGCCCAGGCGGCGCTGGTGCATGGCGATGCTGCGGCTCCTGCGCTGGTGCCGCAGCTGATTGAGCTGGCGCGCCAGCTCGAATGCCCGGATCTGCTGGGTGGCTTGGGCCATCTGTGCCAGGACCATGCCCAGTGGGCCTGGGGCAGCACGGCATCGGGCCGCCTGCCGGCCACGGTGGGTGGTGGCGGGGTGCAAAAAGGCGGGCTGTCGGGGGTGCTGTTCGGGCCTGGGGTGGAGCTGCTGAGCGTGGGCATCCAGGGCTGCCGGCCCATGGGGCCTTCCCACACCGTGACCCACGCCGAGGGCGCGGCACTGCTGGCGCTGGATGGCCGGCCGGCCCTGGAGGTGCTGTTTGGCCACCTGAACTGGCAGGAGGCCCTGGCCGCGCCGGGTGCGGCGCCCCACCGGCTGCCGGGGGAATTGCAGCAGACGCTGCTGGCGCTGTCGCCACCCCACCCCTGGGTCTATGGCGCCAGCGTGGCCCTGGCGGCCCACGTGCTGTCGGTGGTGGGGATCGACCCCCTGCGGCAGGCGGTGTTTGTCGAGGGCCTGCCGCAGCCGGGGCAGACCGTGACCCTGTGCCAGGCGGACGAGCAGGTGGCGCGTGCCGAGGTGCGCCGGGCCTGCGCCGAGATCGGCGACTGGCTGGCGCCAGAGCCCACGCCGGCCCAGGACGGCCAGGTCGCCGCGATTGGGCGCAGCATCTGCGGGGCCATCTACATCCGCAGCGCATTGCGCCACCCGGTGCCCCGCAGCGCCCAGGTGGATGCGGAGTTGCAGCTGATCCGCCATGCCCTGGGGCCCGTGCCGCTGCTGGGTTTTACCAGCACCTATGAAGTCGATGGCACCGCGCTGCAGCAAATGAGTGCACAGTTGCTGGTTTTCACCCAGCCGCTGCAGGCTTTGACATGAGCGACCACACCCCCCAGTTCGGACTGCTGCGCCAGCGGCGGTTCGGTCCTTTCTTTGCCACCCAGTTCCTGGGGGCGGCCAACGACAACCTGTTCAAGTTCGCGCTGACCGTGCTGGTGACCTACCAGCTGCAGGTGGCCTGGCTGCCGCCCTCGGTGGCGGGGCTGGTGATCGGGGCGTTGTTCATCCTGCCCTTCGTGCTGCTGTCGGCCACGGCCGGGCAACTGGCCGACCGCATGGACAAGGCGGTGCTGATGCGGCGCGTCAAGGACTGCGAGATCGCCATCATGGCCGTGGCCCTGCTGGGCTTTGTCCTGCAGTGGCCGGCACTGCTGCTGCTGTGCCTGGTGGGCATGGGCGTGCATTCCACCTTCTTCGGTCCGGCCAAGTTCGCCTACCTGCCGCAGGTGCTCCGGCCCTCGGAGCTGACCGGGGGCAACGGCATGGTGGAGATGGGCACCTTCGTCGCCATCCTGCTGGGCAACATGGTCGGCGGGGTGCTGATCGCCACGCCCGAGGTCGGGCGCATCCATGTGGCCGCCAGTTGCCTGGCGCTGGCCCTGCTGGGGCGCTTGGCTGCTGGCGCCATTCCCCCCCAGGGCACGCCGGCGGTGGTGCACCGCATGAACTGGAACCCCTGGTCCGAAACCCTGGCCAACCTGCGGCTGGCGCGCACCGATGGCCTGGTGTTCCGGGCCGTGCTGGGCATCAGCTGGATGTGGTTCTTCGGGGCCGTGTTCCTGGCGGAATTCCCGGTGCTGGCCAAGGAGGTGCTGCACGGCAGCGAGCAGGTGGCCGCCTTGCTGCTGGTGGTGTTCTCGCTGGGCGTGGGCACCGGGGCGCTGCTGTGCGAGTCCCTGTCCCGCGGGCGCGTCGAGCCCGGCCTGGTGCCCCTGGGCGCGCTGGGCATGAGCGTGTGCTCGGTCGACCTGTGGTGGACGCTGCAAGGCCTGCCGCCCACGGCCGGCATGCTGGGGCTGGCGGATTTCTGGCACGCCCCGGGGCGCTGGCGCGTGCTGCTGGACCTGTTCGGCCTGTCGCTGGCCGCCGGGGTCTACAGCGTGCCGCTGTACGCCCTGATCCAGCAGCGCAGTCCGGTCACCCACCGGGCGCGCATCATCGCGGCCAACAACATCCTGAATGCGCTGTTCATGGTGTCGTCGGCCGTGCTGGCCGGGGCCCTGCTGGCGGCCGGGCTGACGGTGCCGCAGCTGTTCTTGTGCATGGGGGCGGCGAATGCCGTGTTCGTGGCCCTGATGTGCTGGCGCGACCCGCAGTACCTGCGGCGCAGCAAGCACTGGCTGCTGCGCCTGGCGGGGCGCATGCATCCGCCATCCGCATAATGCGCGCAGTACATGAGGAGGTAGGCCGTGGGTAAATCTTTGCGTTGGTCGGAAACCTGGTTTCGTCGGGGCCTGTGGCTGGTGGCGGTGGTCTTTGCCAGCTTCCTGATCGGTCTGGGCTCGGCGGTGGTGGACGACCTGCCCCAGGTTGAGCAGCGCCTGGAGCTGGACGACTTCCTGGACCTGCGCCAGGCCCAGCCCCTGCGCAATGAGCAGGAATCGCTGCGCGCGGCGCAGCGCCAGGCGCTGGAGGCCCGCGACCAGGCCCAGCTGCGCTGGCAGCAGGCGCGCAGCGACACGCAGGCGGCGCGCGACACCTTCAGCAACTGGATTGCCACGCGCTCCGCCACCCAGCGCAGCGAGCAGGACCCCGAGGTGATCCGCCGCACCCAGGCGCTGGAGCAACTGCGCCAGACTGAGCGCCAGGCCCAGCAGCAGCTGCAGGACCAGGAGCAAGCACTGCTGAATGCACGCCAGCAGTCCACGCGCGTGGGCGACCGTCTGCAGGCGCTGGAAGACACGGCGCACGAGGCGTTGCAGCGTGCCCAGCGCGCGCAGGAGCTGCGGGTGTTCCTCTACCGCCTGGCCCTCACGCTGCCTCTGCTGGTGCTGGCCGGTTGGCTGTTCGTGAAAAAGCGCAAGAGCCCCTGGTGGCCCTTTGTCTGGGGCTTCATCTTCTTCGCGCTGTTCGCCTTCTTTGTCGAGCTGGTGCCCTACCTGCCCAGCTATGGCGGCTATGTGCGCTCGGCCGTGGGCATTGTGCTGACGGTGCTGATCGGGCGCTGGGCCATCGTGGCGCTGCAGCGCTATCTGGAGCGCCAGCGCCAGGCCGAGGCCCTGCCGGCCACCCAGCGGCGCACGCAGATGACCTACGACAAGGCCTGGGGCCACCTCAGCAAGGGCGTGTGCCCGGGCTGCGAGCGGGCCGTGGACCTCAAGGATGGCGTGACCGATTTCTGCCCGCATTGCGGCATCGGCCTGTTCGAACCCTGCACCGCCTGCCAGTCGCGCAAGAGCAGCTTTGCCAAGTTCTGCTTCCACTGCGGGGCCGCAGCCGCCACGCCGGATGCGGTGGCGCCGGACGCACCGGTCACGCCGCCATCTTCCAAAGATTGGTAAAAAAGAGAGCGCATGGCGCGCGCTGTGGCTGGGTTTCCAATGCTTTGATGCTTGAAGTCAGCGCGCAGAGTGTGCCAGCAGCTATGGTTTTACATGGATGACGGGGCCAGCGCCGGCCCGTACTGGCGCACCTGGTTGCGGCCGCTGCGCTTGGCTATGTAGAGCGCCGCGTCGGCCTTGGACAGCAGTTGCTCGATGCTGTCCTGCGCGCCAATCGACACCACGGCGTGCAGGCCGATGCTCAGCGTGACCTGGAAGGGGGCGCCGTCCTCCAGCGGAAAACGGTGGTCGCGCAGGCGCTTGCAGATACGCTGGCCCACGGCCAGGGCCTGTTCGCGCTGGGTGCGTGGCAGCAGGATGGCGAACTCCTCACCGCCCAGGCGGCCCAGCAGATCGTCGGGGCGCAGCGCCTCGCTGGCCAGCCGGGCGAAGGTCTGCAGCACCACATCGCCCTGGGCATGGCCGTAGCGGTCGTTGACCTGTTTGAAATGGTCAAGGTCTAGCATCAGCACGGCGACGGACTGGCGATCCTCCTCCAGGCGCGACAGCAGCTTCTGGCCGCGCTCCATCAGCGCACGCCGCGCCAGCACCCCGGTCAGATAGTCATGGTGCACCGCGTGGTGCAGCTTCTGCAGGGCCTGCATGCGCAGCGTGTAGGCACTGGCCACGGCCAGGGGCGCCAGCGACAGCATTGCCAGCCCGGTGCGGTAGGACAGCACATCGTCCAGGTGCTCAACGACAAAGTCGAAGGAGCTGAAGGCCAGCAACCCGGTTTTCCACAGGCAGACCAGCAGGCTCAGCACGGTGATCGGGAAGACGCCATAGCTCATCGCGCACCAGACCATGGCGGGGATGCTGAAGGCCATCGCGCCGTTGCCGCCGATCAGCTGGCTGAGGGCCTCGCTGAGGACCAGGGCCAGCAGCGGCAGGGCGTCGTTCCAGGAGCGTTGCTGTTTGGTCAATGGCCAGGTCCAGGGCCAGCCGCCGGGGGCGGCCAGGAACACCGGCAGGATCAGCACGTAGTTGTAGAACTCGGCCGACAGCCACAGCAGCGCCGACTGCCACAAGGGCATGTGGAAGGCGACCGCGCTGGGCCAAGCCCCCGCCAGCGTGCTGACCGTGGCCGCCAGCAGGCACCCCAGGAAGACGGTCATCACGGAGCGCTGGTTCTGGAAGCCTAGCACCTGGTTGCGCACGCGTGCCAGAAGCAGCCAGCCGGCCAGCACGCCGATCAGGTTCGCCAGGTTCAGCGTGAGGGCCATGAATGGCGTGGCACCGGTCAGCAGGTCGGCAGCGATGTAGGCCAGCAGGGCGCACAGCCAGCTGCCTGGGTGGCGCGCCAGCTCGGGGTGGCGCAGCAGCAGGCCCAGCAGGATGGCATTGGCCGGCCAGAAGGCCGCCATGGACCCCAGCGGGCGGCTGTAGATGCCCAGCAGGCAGGCCAACAGGATGCCGGCGGTCAGCGCGGCTTGCGCGCGCCAGACGGACGGAGGCTGGACAGAAGGGGCGGAGGCATCCAGGGACACGGGTGGGCGCAGGGGCTGCAGGAGTGGGGGCCCACCCATTCTCGGCATTTCCTGCGGCGCCCAAGTAGGACACAGGACCGGCCTGCTGCCGTTCGTCGACTTGGGTCGGCGGCAGGCCCGCCCAGCGGGCGCAAAAAAGCCTCCCGCAGGAGGCTGGCTGGTGGGCGTGCCGCGGGCTCAGACGCCGCGTGCGCGGTCGGCCTTGAACTGGGCGCGGAACTGGGCGAAGGTGCCGGCGTCCAGCGCGTTGCGCACTTCCTGCATCAGGTTCAGGTAGTAGTGCAGGTTGTGGATGGTGGTCAGCATGGGGCCCAGCATCTCGCCGCAGCGGTCCAGGTGGTGCAGGTAGGCGCGGCTGAAGCCGTCGCGCCCGCCGTTGTCCCAGCTCACGCCGCTGGTGCCGGCACAGGCGTGGCAGGTGCAGGTGGTGTCCAGCGGCTGGTGGTCGCTCTTGTGGCGTGCGTTGCGCAGCTTCAGGTCGCCGTAGCGCGTGAACACCGTGCCGTTGCGCGCGTTGCGCGTGGGCATCACGCAGTCGAACATGTCCACGCCGTCGGCCACGCCCTGCACCAGGTCCTCGGGCGTGCCCACGCCCATCAGGTAGCGCGGCTTGTTGGCCGGCAGCAGGTGGGGCGTGTGAGCCATGATCTCCAGCATCTCGTCCTTGGGCTCGCCCACCGAGACACCGCCCACGGCGTAGCCGGGGAAATCCATCTCCACCAGCGCCTGCAGCGACTCCTCGCGCAGATTGGTGTACATGCCGCCTTGCACGATGCCGAACAGCGCGTTGGGGTTCTCCAGGCGCTCGAACTCGTCCTTGGAGCGCTGGGCCCAGCGGCGGCTCATCTCCATGGATTTGCGCGCTTCGGCTTCCGTGGTTTTGTGGCCGTTGGTCTCATAGGGCGTGCATTCGTCCAGCTGCATGACGATGTCCGAATTCAGGATCGTCTGGATCTGCATGCTGACCTCGGGCGACATGAACAGCTTGTCGCCGTTGACTGGGCTCTGGAAGTGCACGCCTTCTTCGGTGATCTTGCGCATTGCCCCCAGCGACCAGACCTGGAAGCCGCCCGAGTCGGTCAGGATGGGCTTGTTCCACTTCTCGAATCCATGCAGGCCGCCGAAGGTCTTCATGATGTCCAGGCCGGGGCGCATCCACAGGTGGAAGGTGTTGCCCAGGATGATCTGCGCGCCCATTTCTTCCAGGCTGCGGGGCATCACGCCCTTGACGGTGCCGTAGGTGCCCACGGGCATGAAGATGGGGGTCTGGACCTTGCCGTGGTTCAGGGTCAAGGTGCCACGGCGGGCGTGGCTGGTCGGATCGGTGGTGAGAAGTTCGAACTGCAGCATGATGGCGCGCATTGTCCCAGAAGCCGTGGCGGGTCGCGCTGGGCGGGTCTATAGTGGAACCCAGCCCGCTACTACGACAAGGAGAACGCCATGTACGCCAACATCATGATCGCCATCGACGGCTCCAACGAATCGCTGCAGGCCGTGCACCAGGCCCTGTCCCTGGTGGGCCGGGGGCTGCGTGCGGAAATCGCCCTGGTGAACGTGCAGGAGCCGGCCTCGCTGCTGCAACTGGCCACGCAGGACTCGGACGCGATTGCCGCCGCCGCCGTGGAAGCGGGTGAACACCTGATGGCCGAAGGCGCCGCACTGCTGGACGCCGCGGGTGTCGGCTATTCCATGGAGGTGGTGCTGGGGGAACCCGCCACCGTGCTGGTCGACATGGCCGAGGAAATCGATGCCGACCTGGTGCTGCTGGGCGCACGCGGCATGGGCGCCATCGAAAGCGTGCTGGTGGGCTCGGTCTCCAAGGCCGTGATCAGCCGCTGCACCCGCCCGGTGCTGGTGGTCAAGCTGCCCGAAGACCCGGCCCAAGCCGTGCTGGGGGAAGCGCCGGACACCGAAGAGGTGGAGTCCTGAGCCGGTGATGGCACCCACCCGCGGTGGCGGGTGCCTGCCTCAGGCGGCGCGGCGCTGCCAGCCTTTGCTGTGCGTCTGGCTGCCGTGGGCCTGCTGGCGCGTGCCGGCGCGCGGCTGCAGTTTGCCGTGCGGCAAGGACGCCAGCCGCTGGAACATGCGGCGGCAGTAGCCGCGGATCCACAGGCACTTGTTGATTTCCTCGACCGGGAAGGGGCCGCTGATGACGATGATGTCCTCGGCCGCCTGCCACTGGCCGGCCGCACGCAGGCGGCGGCGGGCGGTGGTGGCCCAGGACTGGATGCGCGAGGGCGTGCCGTGCTGGTGCACCTCGCCGGTGTACAGGTCGAACGCGATGGCCAGCAAATCTGTCTTCAGCTTGAAGCGGCGCTCGCCTGTGACTGCGCTGGGCTGGTCGCGCATGTCGTACAGGTAGTAGCTGCCGGCTTTGAGCTGGTATTGCAGATTCATGGTCATCCTTGGTGCCGCATTGTCTGCGAACGTCCATGCATGCAAACAAAGGAAATGGCGGTGCGGGCACCGCCTGTTTGTGGGAGCGCTGGCTCCCCGCGTCCCACGTGCCGCCGATTCTGCGCCAAGCCCGCGGCGGCCACAAGCTCCGGCGATGGGCGGAAGCGCCGGCGGTGATGATTGTTAATAAAAATGGCCTACAGCACGCACGCCGTGCGCGCTGAAAGCTATCGTTTGCGAAGTGACCGCGCTCAGAAGTCCAGCAGGCTCAGGCCCACGGCCAGCGAAGTGCGCTTGCTGTTGTAGTCGATCAGGCTTTCGCCGTAGCCGCTGAACAGCTGCACGTGCAGGCGCAGGTTGCTCTTGCCGCCGTTCCAGCCCGAGCCGATGGTGCGCAGCCATTCCAGGCGGCCCGAGCCGTAGCCCTTGCCCAGGCTGCCGCGCGCCGTCAGGCCCAGGGTGTTGGCGTCGTTGACGTTCCACAGCAGCTTCACCTCGCCGCGACCCCAGTAGTTCTGGATCCCGGGGTTGTCGTCGTCGGGCGTGCTCTCGGACATGCGCTTCCACAGCTTGGCGTGGACCTGCCAGCGGTGGCCCAGCTCGGCGCCGGTCATCACGTACCAGCGGTTCCAGCTGCGCGACAGCGGATCGCTCTGGCCGTTGGAGTGGTGCACCATGCCGGCGCCGCTGTAGCGCCAGCGCCAGCCGCCGGGCAGTGCGGCGTCGGTGGGGTAGACGTAGAAGATCTCGGGCTCGTGGTCCGTGGTGCGGAAGGGGCGCGAGAGGTCGGGGTTGAACACCTGCCAGAACGACTGCTGGGTGTAGCCGACCCAGACCGAGTCCTTGCGGCCGGCACTGGAGTCGGTCAGCAGGCCGGAGGCGATCTTGGTGCGCGCCGACAGCTGGATGCGCATTTCCTGCGGCTGGTAGTCGCGCACCGGGGCGGGCTCCTTGCCGGGGCTGCTGGGCTGCTGGTTGATGTGGTCGCTGCGCAGCACCGACACCGACAGTGGCTTGTAGCCGCGGAAGGTGAAGGTGCCGCAGTCGCTGCCGGGCTCCAGCTCGAAAAAGCGCGAGATCTCGCTGTAGCGCGGATCGCGGCAGCCGCCGTTGGTGGGCACCAGGCCCTGGCCGGGCAGCACGTCGGCCTGCACCATGGGGGCGTTGGCGGCCTGCTGCAGCATGGCCTCGGGCTGCTGGCTGGCACTGGCCGCCGGGGCCTGCCAGGTGCTGGCCGGCGGCGGGGTCAGGGGTTGCTGTTGCTGCGCCCAGGTGTCAAAACAGGCCAGGCGGGCCTGGTTGTCGGTGGTGGCGGCGCATTGGCGCCAAGCCTCCTCGCGCACGGCGGCGGGCGCTTGGGCCTGGGCCTGGGCGGCGGGCAGGGCGGAGAGGGTGGCCAGCGCGGTGGCCAGCGAAGTCCAGTGCAGGCGAGGGGAAGGGGTCAGGGATCGTGCCATGGCGGTGTCGGGGCGGTGCTGCCGTGCAGCCTCGGTGGAATGCTGGCGCAGCATACGGGCTGTGTCCAGCCGGTGGCGTCAGCCAAAGGCGACGTTGCCGGCGGTCGCGGTGTGCAAATGTTGCGCTTGGGGCCATGCAGCCCAGGTGGGGCTTGCGTGGTCAGCTATGAAAAAATCAGGGCTTGGGCGCGGCTTCGGCCTTGCGTGCCAGTTGCTCGCGCAGCTGGCGCAGCTTTTCCCGCGGGTCTTCGCGCGCGGTGGCGGCGTCCAGGTTCATCTCCTTGATGAAGCGGCTGGGCTGGCACTGCACCATCTCGCGGCCCTTCTTGCGGCGCTTGGTCCAGCTGACGGCCAGGGTGCGCTGGGCGCGCGTGATGCCCACGTACATCAGGCGGCGCTCTTCCTGCAGGCGGGCGGCGACGTCATCGCTGACCTTCTGCTGGCGGCCTTCGTCGTCGTCCAGCTTGAAAGGCAGCATGCCCTCGGTCACGCCCACCAGCTGGGTGTGCGGCCACTCCAGGCCCTTGCTGGCGTGCAGGGTGGACAGGACCACCATGTCCTGCTCCTTCTCGCGTTCGCTGATGGTGGACAGCAGGGCGATGTTCTGTGCGATCTCCAGCAGGCTCTTGACCTCGGTCTGCGTGGTGGTGCCGGCCGCGTCCTCGATCTGGCCACCGGCGCGCTGGCTCATCCAGTCGCAGAACTCCAGCACATTGCTCCAGCGCGCGGCGGCCACGGTCTCGCTGTCCTCGCTGTCGTAGAGGTACTGCTCGTAGCCGATCTCTTTGAGCCAGTCGAGCATGAAGCTGCGGCTGGCCTCGGCCCCCAGGGTGTGGCGGGCGCGGTATTCCAGGTCGTTGATGTAGCGGCCGAATTCCAGCAGCCCCTCGTGCGCCTTCTTGGGCAGCACGGCCTCGAGCATGTGGCTGAACAGGGCGCCGAACATGGACAGCTTGTGCTGGGAGGAAAACTCGCCCAGCTTGCCCAGCGTGGTGTGGCCGATGCCGCGCTTGGGCGTGCCGATGGCGCGCAGGAAGGCCGGGTCGTCATCGTTGTTGATCCACAGCCGGAACCAGGCGCACAGGTCCTTGATTTCGGCGCGGTCGAAGAAGCTGGTGCCGCCCGAGACCTTGTACGGGATGTTGGCCTTGCGCAGCGCCTTCTCGAAGGGCTTGGCCTGGTGGTTGGCGCGGTAGAGGATGGCGAAGTCCTTCCAGGCCGGCTGTGGGTTGGCGTTGGCGCGCAGGCTCAGAATGCGGGCCACGGCGCGCTCGGCCTCGTGCTCCTCGGTGTCGCAGTCGACGATGCGCACCGGCTCGCCCTCGCCCAGCTCCGAGAACAAGGTCTTGGGGAACAGCTTGGGATTGGGGCCGATCACGTTGTTGGCCGCGCGCAGGATGGCAGACGTCGAGCGGTAGTTCTGCTCCAGCTTGATGATCTTGAGCTGCGGGAAGTCCACCGGTAGTTTCTTCAGGTTGTCCAGCGTGGCGCCGCGCCAGCCATAGATGGACTGGTCGTCGTCGCCCACGGCGGTGAAGTGCGCGCGTTCGCCCACCAGCAGCTTGAGCAGTTCGTATTGCGTGGCGTTGGTGTCCTGGTACTCGTCGACCAGCACGTGGCCCAGCAGGCGCTGCCATTTCTCGCGCACCTCGGCATGGCCGCGCAGCAGGCGCATGGGCATGCCGATCAGGTCGTCGAAGTCCACGCTCTGGTAGGCGGTCAGGCGCTCCTCATAGCGCTGCATGATCAGGGCGATGCTGCGCTCGTGGTCGTCCTGGGCCATGGCCAGGGCCTTGCGGCTGTCCCAGCCGGCGTTCTTCCAGTTGCTGATGGTCCACTGCCACTGGCGCGCCGTGGCCACGTCGGTGGTGCCGCCGGCGCAGTCCTTGAGGATGCCGGTCACGTCGTCCTGGTCCAGGATGCTGAAGCTGGGCTTGAGGCCCAGCACGTGGCCGTCCTCGCGCACCATGCGCACCCCCAGCGAGTGGAAGGTGCAGATCATCACGTCCTTGGCGGCCTTGCCGATCAGGCCCTTGGCCCGCTCGCGCATTTCGGCGGCGGCCTTGTTGGTGAAGGTGATGGCGGCGATGCGCTTGGGCGCCAGGCCGTTGTCGATCAGGCGGCCGATCTTGTGCGTGATCACGCGCGTCTTGCCCGAGCCCGCGCCCGCCAGCACCAGGCAGGGGCCTTCGGTGTAATGGACAGCTTGGAGTTGGGCGAGGTTCAGACCAGCAGACATGGGACAGGAAGGGGCAGCAAAGACGGACAAACAACAAACGCCTGGCAGGCAGGCGTGCCCCATCATACGCAAGCCCACCCGGTGCCGCGAGGGGCCCTGGCCTTGCCCGCGTGGGCCGAGAGTTTGCAGACGGCAACACTTGTCGCCTGCGCGTAAGCGGTGTAGGCGAACGTCCGGGCGCTGCTGCCACAATCGCCCACCGTGCTGTCCATTCTTGCTGTCACCTTCCCCTTCTTCGCCCTGGTGCTGTGCGGCTTCATCGCCACGCGCCGCGGGGTGCTGCCGCTGGCTGCCATTCCGGGGCTGAACACCTTTGTGCTGTATTTCGCGCTGCCGTGCATGCTGTTTCGCTTTGGGGCGCAGACGCCCATCGCCCAGCTGCTGGACCCGGTGGTCGGCGCCGTCTACCTGGGCTGCGGCCTGCTGCTGGTGGCCGGCACGGTGCTGGCCACGCGCCGGCGCTGGGGCTGGAACGACGCCGCGTTTGGCGCCCTGGTGGCGGCCTTTCCCAACTCCGGCTTCATGGGCGTGCCGCTGCTGGTAGCGCTGCTGGGCGCGGGCAGCGCCGGCACGGTGATCCTGACCATGGCCATCGACATGCTGATCACCACCTCGCTGTGCATCGCGCTGTCGCGCCTGGGCCAGGGGGAAGGCGGGGCCCTGCCGGCGCTGCGCAAGGCCCTGGGCGGCATGCTGACCAACCCCATGCCCTGGGCGATTGCGCTGGGGGCCGTGGCCTCGGCCAGCGCGCTGCAGCTGCCCGGGCCCATCGACCAGACCGTGGCCATGCTGGCCGGGGCGGCCTCGCCCGTCGCGCTGTTCACCATCGGGGCGGTGCTGGCGCGCTCGCAGATGAACCAGCACGAACAGGTGGCCGCGCGCCACTACGTGCCGATCGCCCTGGCCAAGCTGCTGCTGCACCCGCTGCTGGTCTGGCTGGCTTGCCAGCTGGCGCTGGCGGCCGGCGCCGCGATGGCCCCAGAGACAGTGGTGGCCCTGGTGCTGGTGGCGGCCCTGCCCAGTGCCAGCAATGTGTCGCTGCTGACCGAGCGCTTCGGCGCCCACGGAGGGCGCGTGGCGCGCATCATCCTGGTCAGCACAGCGCTGGCCTTTGTGAGCTTTTCGCTGGTGGTGGATCTGCTGCTGAAAAAATAAGAGCGTTCAGCGCTGGCTGGTCCTGGGTTGAAAGGTCATTTGATGCGTATCTGTGCCGGGTACGTCCTGCCTGGCGGCTTGTTGACCTGGCGGTGCCGGTGCGGGCCTCGCAGCACGCTGCGCGGGCGGTGTGCACGAGAGACGCTCATGAAAACAAGAGCACCCAGCGCAGTCAGGGAATGCGCTGGGCGTTGATTAGATGCCTGTGTGCGCCATCGGGCGTGGCCGGCGCAACTGGCGTGGCCCCGCACGTGGACATCGCGCCAGGGCCGCACCGCCGCGCCGGTGTCACCCCCTCCCGCATCGCGCGCGAGGGGAAAAGGCGCACCGCACCTCAGAGGGGCTTCAATACTCCCAGAACATGCGCTGCAACTCCTGCGTGCTGGCGCCCTTGGCCAGGGCCAGCATGGTCAGGATGCGCGCCTTTTCGGGGCGCAGGTCGTGGGCCACCACCCAGTCGTACTTGTCGTCGGGCTGCTCGGCGTTGCGCAGCACGAAGCCATACGGCACGCGCGAGGCGCGCACGATGACGGTGCCCTTGGCGCGCGCGTCCTGCAGCGGCTTGACCATGCGGTCGGCCACCGAGCCATTGCCCGTGCCGGCATGCACGATGGCCTTGGCGCCGCCGGCGACCAGGGCGTTCACGGCCGTGGGCTGCACGTTGCCGTAGGCGTAGACGATGTCCACCTGCGGCAGGGCCGTGATGCTGTCGATGTTGAACTCGGACTGGTTGGTGTGGCGCTTGACCGGGGCGCGGAACCAGTAGTTCTTGCCTTCCACCACCATGCCCAGCGGGCCCCACTGGCTCTGGAACGCGCCGGTTTGGATGTTGATGTCCTTGTTCACGTCGCGGGCGGTGTTGATCTCGTCGTTCATGGTGACGAACACGCCCTTGCCCTTGGCGTCCTTGGAGGCGGCCACGCTCACGGCGTTGACCAGGTTCAGCGCACCGTCGGCCGACAGGGCGGTGCCGGGGCGCATGGAGCCGACCACGGCGATGGGCTTGTCGGTGTGCACCGTCAGGCTCAGGAAGTAGGCGGTCTCGGCCAGGGTGTCGGTGCCGTGGGTGATGACGATGCCGTCCACGTCGGCCTGCTTGGCCAGCTGCGACACGCGCTGGGCCAGCTTCAGCAGGTGGTCGTTGGTGAAGCTCTCGGAGGCGATCTGGAACACCTGCTCACCGGACACCTTGGCGATGTTGCCCAGCTCGGGCAGGCCGGCCAGCAGCTTGTCCACCGGCGCCTTGGCGGCCGAGTAGGTGGCGCTGTTCATGGCCGAGGCGCCGGCGCCGGCGATGGTGCCGCCGGTGGCCAGCACCACCACATGGGGCTTGGCGCTGGCTGGGGCCACCGCCGTGGTGGCGGCAGCGGCTGGGGCTGGGGCCGCCGCAGTGCCGGGGCCGGCCGCCTGCGAGGCACAGCCAGCCAGGGCCAGGGCCGCCGAGATCAGGCTCAGGCGGAAGGTGGAAGTCAGAGACATGGGAAGCTCCCGAAAAAGAAAGTGCACCGCCCGGCGGGCAGTTGCTGGTGGGCACGATGCAACATCCGCGCCCGTCTGGCATTCGGACAAACACCGAGCCCAGCGGGGCGTGCACAAATCAGGAGCTGTCCGCGCAGGCGGGATATGGGTGAACTGGTAAAAAGTGTTGCAAAACGCTTTTCACAGCGACAGCGGATCCACATCCATCAGCCAGCGCACCACGCCCTTGTGCTGGGGCTGGCTGCGCACCCAGTGCAGCCAGGGCTGCCAGGCGTGCAAAAACCTTTGCAGGGCGCGGCGGTCGGCGGCCTCGATCAGCATCTGGGCGCGCTCCACATTGGCCACGCGCTGCACGGTCATGGGGATGGGCGGGTACAGGAACACGTCGTCCAGGTGCGGCAGCTGGCCCTGGCGGGCGGCGTCGCTCACGGCGCGCAGAAAGTCCTGGGCCGCGGCCTGGGTCTTGGCGTCGGCGCGCACCAGGGTCTGGAAGGCGAAGGGCGGCATGCCGGCGTCGTGCCGCTCTTGCAGTTGGCGCGCGGCAAAGGCCGGGTAGTCGTGCTGGCGCAGGGCGGCGAAGACGCTGTGCTGCGGCTCTGCGGTCTGCACCCACATCTCGGGCTGGCTGCCCTGGTCGCTGACGTAGCCGGCATCGCGCCCGGCCCGGCCGGCGCCTGCATCAGCAGGCAGAACAGGCGCTCGGGGGCGCGGAAATCGCTGGAGAACAGGGCGCCATCCGGCTGCACCGCGGCCACCAGGGTGATGCGCCGGAAGTCGTGGCCCTTGGCCACCATCTGCGTGCCCACCAGCACGTCGATCTCGCCCTCGTGCACCTGGGCCAGCTGGGCCTCCAGCGCCCCCTTGTGGCGGGTGGTGTCGGCGTCGATGCGGCCGACGCGGGCCGGCTGGCCGTCCGGGCGCTGCACATTGCGCAGCAGGCGGGCCAGCTCTTCCTCCAGCTGCTCCGTGCCCTTGCCCAGCGGCAGGATGTCGGGGTTGCCGCAGGATGGGCAGGCCGGCGGCACGCGCTGGGTGTGGCCGCAGTGGTGGCAGCGCAGGCTGCGGTCGCCCTTGTGGAACACCTGGTGGGCGCTGCAGTGCGGGCAGTCGCTTTTCCAGCCGCAATCGGTGCAAAACAGCACCGGGGCAAAGCCGCGGCGGTTGAGCAGAACCAGGCTTTGCTCGCCGCGCTGCACGCGCGCGGTGATGGCCTCCAGCAGCGGCGGGGCGAACACGGTGCGCTTGGGCTGCTGGCGCATGTCCACCAGGCGCACGCGCGGCAGGGCCCCGGCGCCGATGCGACTGGGCATGTGCAGCCGCAGGTAGCGGCCCACGGCCGGGTCGCTGGCGTGCCAGCTTTCCAGCGAGGGTGTGGCGCTGCCCAGCAGCACCTGGGCACCGCTGGCATGGCCGCGCCACAGCGCCAGGTCGCGCGCCGAGTAGCGCGCGCCTTCTTCCTGCTTGTAGCTGGGGTCGTGTTCTTCGTCGACGACGATCACCTTGAGCCCTGGCAGGCTGGCGAACACCGCCATGCGCGTGCCCAGCAGGATGCGCGCCTGCCCCTGGTGGGCGGCCAGCCAGCTCTTGAGGCGCTGCACCTCGGTCATGCCGCTGTGCATGCTGACCACGGACTGGGGGCCGAACAGCGGGGCGAAGCGCGTGGCAAAGCGCTCCTGCAGCTGGGGCGTGAGGTTGATCTCCGGCACCATCACCAGGGCCTGGGCCTGGGGGTCGGCCTCCAGGGCACGCTGCACGACGCGCAGGTAGACCTCGGTCTTGCCGCTGCCGGTGCTGCCGTACAGCAGGAAGGGGCCGGGGTGCTGCGCGATCTGGTCGACCACGCCGCGCTGCTCGGCGCTCAGGGTGACGGCCGCCTCGGGCGGGGCGGGCAAAGCGGCCACGGGTTCCACCACCGCCTCGGCCGCGGCCCTGGC
>NZ_JAZHFR010000082.1:0-16247 GCF_036541385.1 Comamonas sp. GCA5
AGTTATGTGTCTTTGGTGCTGAAGTTGGCGCTAGCGGCGCGATCCTAGCATTTTTTGTTCCATCGCAAAGCGTTGTTTTCGGGAGTCTTTTAGATGAAATATCGAAGACCGCTTTGGGTCGAAAGCAGCCTCTAAAAATTTTTAGCTCTACTTGCTAAAGCACCCGCGCGCGCAAGCGTCGCACCCTATTTCGGGGTGTCCTTCAAATTTCCGGCGGCTGTTTGAGCGTAGCGCTGCAAGCGCGCAGCGAGTTCCGCCGGACCAGCCGCCTGCAAGGCGCGCCTTTTCTTTCCCCGGTTTCTTTTGGCAAGACAAAAGAAATCGGGTCGCCGCCGCGCGATAAGCGGCCTCTGCAAACTAACACGCAGCAGGCTCCAAAACAAAAAGCACAGCAATAAACCATAGCTACCAGCGCTTACCAGATAAGCGCTAGAGCCCAAAAACATTTATAAATCAAAAAAGGCCCACAGCCGAAGCCGTGAGCCTTCTCATCCAAACCAAGTTGTGAAAGCAGCGGTCCCCCAACTGCCCCCCGTTCAGTGCACGTGCGCAATGTCCGGAATCGCTGCCATCAAATCCTTGGTATAGGCATGCTGCGGATCGTCCAGCACCACCTGCGCATCGCCTACTTCCACCAGCTTGCCGCGCTGCATGACGCCGATGTCGTCGCACATGTGGCGGATCACAGCCAGGTTGTGGCTGATCAGCAGATAGGTCAGGCCGAATTCGTCCTGCAGGTCGCGCATCAGGTTCAGCACCTGGGCCTGCACGGACACGTCCAGGGCAGAGGTCGGTTCATCGCAGATGATGAACTCCGGCTTGCTGGCCAGGGCGCGCGCCACGGCGATGCGCTGGCGTTGGCCGCCCGAGAACTGGTGCGGGTACTTCTTGGCGTCGTCGGGCTTCATGCGCACGCGGCGCAGGGCTTCCTGCACGCGCTCGGCCGTCTCGGCGGGGCCGCTGGTCAGGCCCAGCACCACCAGCGGCTCGGCAATCAGCTGCTCCACCGTCCAGCGTGGATTCAGGCTGGCGTACGGGTCCTGGAAGATCATCTGGAAACGCCGGCGCATGGCCACGGTGTTGGCCGCGGGGCTCCATTTGTCCACGCCGTCGAACAGGATCTGGCCACTGGTGGGCGGGATCAGCCCGGCCACCATGCGTGCCACCGTGGATTTGCCGGAGCCGGATTCGCCCACCAGGCCGAAGGTCGTGCCCTTGCGGATGTGGAAGCTGACGTGGTCGGCCGCCTTGAGGATTTTCTTCTCCTCGCGCGCCAGCAGGCGGGCCAACCAGCCAGCTGACAGGTCATAGTCCTTGCACAGGTCTTTGACCTCCAACAGCGGCTTTGCGCTGGCTGCGTCTGCGCCCGCAGCAACATCTTTGGGCGTCCACGGCACGGCCTTGGCGACCGGGCCGCCGCCCACTTCGGGCACGGGCAGGCGCTCCACGCGCTGGTGCACGCTGGGGATGGCGGCCATCAGCACCTGGGTGTAGGGGTCGCGCGGGGCGTCCAGCACCTGGCGCACGGGCCCGGTTTCCAGCACCCGGCCGTGGTACATGACCATGACGCGGTCGGCCGTCTCGGCGATCACGCCCATGTCGTGCGTGATCAGCATGGCGGCGGCGCCGCGCTCCTTGCAGACGCGGCGCAGCAGGGCAATGATCTGCGCCTGCACCGACACGTCGAGCGCCGTGGTGGGCTCGTCGGCAATGATCAGTTCGGGCTCGGCGCACAGCGCCAGGGCGATGGCCACGCGCTGGCGCATGCCGCCCGAGAACTGGTGCGGGTACTGCGCCATGCGCTCCTTGGCATGGGGAATCTCCACCTCTTCCAGCAACGCCAGGGCGCGGGCTTCGGCTTCCTTCTCGCTCACCGGCAGGTGGGTGCGGATGGTTTCGACCAGGTGGTCGCCCACGGTGTAGACCGGGTTCAGGCTGGTCAGCGGGTCCTGGAAGATGGTGCCGATGCGCTTGCCGCGGATGCGGCGCAGGTCTTCGCCCTGCAGGTGGTCGATGCGCAGGCCCTGCAGCTCCACCGTGCCGCCGGAGATGCGGCCCGGGGCCTCGATCAGGCCGGTGACGGCCGAGCCGGTCATGGACTTGCCGGCGCCGGATTCACCGACCACGCCCAGGATTTCGCCGGGGAAGATGTCGAAGGAGACGTCGTGCAGCACGTGCACAGGGCCCTTGTAGGTGTCGAAGGTGACGCTGAGGTTGCGCACGCGCAGCACGGGGGTGCCGGTGACATCACCGGCAGGCACGGGTTGGTGTGTGTCTGGGGTCATGTTCATTGCAGCTTGGGGTTCAGGGCGTCGCGCAGCCAGTCGCCGACCAGGTTCACGGACAGGGCCAGGGCCAGCAGCACCAGCGAGGGGAACAGCAGGATCCACCATTCGCCGGAGAACAAGAAGCTCTGACCGATGCGGATCAGCGTGCCCAGCGAGGGCGCGGTGGGCGGCAGGCCAACGCCGAGGTAGGACAGCGTGGACTCGGCCACGATGGCGTGCGCAAAGCTGATGGTGGCGATCACCAGGATGGGTGCCAACATGTTGGGCAGGATGTGCTTGGTGAGGATGGCGGTCTTGCTGCGGCCGATGAGCTGGGCGGCCAGCACATAGTCCTTCTGCTTTTCCACCATCACGGCGCCGCGCACGGTGCGCGCGTACTGCACCCAGTCGGACAGGCCGATGGCGATGATGATCACGAACACGGCCATGTCGTCGCGGTAGCCCTCGGGCAGCAGGCCGCGTGCAATACCAAAGATCAGCAGCGCCACCAGGATGACCGGGAAGGTCAGTTGCACGTCGGCGATGCGCATCAGCAGGGTGTCGAACCAGCCACCGGCATAGCCGGCGATCAGGCCCAGCGGCACACCGATGATCAGCGACAGCGCCACGGCCGACACGCCCACGAACACGGACATGCGCAGGCCATACAGGATGGCCGAGTACACGTCACGGCCCTGGTCGTCCGCCCCCAGGGGGTAGAACATCTCGCCCATGCCCTGGCTCCAGGGCGGGGTGAAGGCGTCCATCAGGTCCAGGCTGCCCGGATCGAAGGGGTTGTGCAGCGCCAGCAGTGGCGCACAGATAGTGGCCAGCACCAGCAGGACCAGCACGCCGGTGGCCACTTGCACCAGGCGCGAGCGGGCAAAGGCGCGCTTGACGGGCGAGTCGCTGGCCTTCCAGCCGGTCGGGGCCGGCGCAGGTTTGAGAGATTCGGTCATTGCAGCCCCCTTATTTCTTTCGCAGGCGGGGGTCCACCAGCACATACAAAAAGTCTACGAACAGGTTGATCACCACATACAGCAGCGCGATGAACATCAGGTAGGCGGCAATCAGCGGCACGTCCACACCCTGCACCGAGGAGATGAACAACAGGCCCACGCCCGGCCACTGGAACACGGTTTCCGTGACGATGGCAAAGGCGATCAGCGAGCCGATCTGCAGGCCGGCAATGGTGATCACGGGGATCAGCGTGTTGCGCAGCGCATGGCCGAAGTACAGGCTTTTCTCATGCAGGCCGCGCGCACGGCCAAAGCGGATGTAGTCGGAGCGCAGCACCTCCAGCATCTCAGCACGCACCAGCCGCATGATCAGCGTCATGTTGTAAAAGCCCAGCGTGATGGCCGGCATGATGAGCGCCGCCCAGCCCGAGGCCGTGAGAAAACCGGTTTCCCAGCCGCCGATCTTGACGGTCTCGCCCCGCCCGAAGGACGGCAGCCAGCGCAATTCGACGGCGAACAGATAGATCAGACCAATACCAATCAGGAAGGTCGGAAGTGACACACCCACCAGCGACACCGTCATGATGGAGCGGCTGAGCCACCCATCCTTGCGGATCGCGGTATAGACACCCAGCACCACGCCGATCACCAGCGCCAGCACGGCGGCGGTCATGGCCAGCTCCAGCGTGGCGGGCAGACGTTCGGCAATCACGTCGGCCACGGGGCGCTTCAAGCGGTACGAGATCCCCAGATCCCCCTGCACCACCTTGCCCACATAGGACAGGTATTGCATGGGGACGGATTTGTTGAAGCCCAGCTCTTCGACCAGGGCTGTGCGTTCTTCCAGCGTGGCGTCTTCGCCCAACAAGCTGATGGTGGGATCGCCGATATGGCGGAACACCATGAAGGAAATAAGCGAGACGGCCAGCAGTACCAAAACTGACTGGCCCAGTCTGCGCAGCAGATGGACCAGCATGGTTTTACTTCGCGTTCTTGTTGATCTTCACGTCCTTGAAGTGCAGCACGTTGTCGGGGTGCACGGGAACGTCGATGGATTTGACCGAGGCGAAATGGATGACCTGGTCATGCAGCGGGATGTAGAAGCGGTCCTTTTGCACCACCTTCCAGATGTCCTTGATCGTGGCGTTGCGCTTGGCCACATCGCTTTCCGAGGACAGCGAGATGATCTTGGCGTCCAGATCGGGATTGCTGTAGTGCGTGGCGTTCTGCGCGCCGCGGCCTTCCTTGCCGCGCGTGGCAACCAGGAAGTCGAAGATGTAGGCCGAGTCATAAGTCGGCACGCCCCAGCCGTACAGGTAGAAGTCGCTGTCGGCATTGACGATGGACACGCTGTGCTGCGCGATGGGGCGCGAGGACACTTCGGTCTTGATGCCCACGCGACCCAGGAAGCCGGCAATCGCGGTGCTGATGGCTTCGTCGTTCACGTAGCGGTCGTTGGGGGTGTGCAGGGTGATGGTGAAGCCTTCGGGGTAGCCCGCTTCCTTCAGCAGCGCCTTGGCCTTGTTCACGTCGGCCTTGGGGTAGGCCGCCATGGTCTTGTCGTAGCCGTTGACGAACGGAGGCGCCATCACGCCCGAGGGGTTGGACAGGCCGCGCATCACCGAGCGCTTGATGGCGTCACGGTCGATGGCCAGTTCCATGGCTTCACGCACCTTGGGGTCGGCCAGGGGGTTCTTGCCCTTGACGTTGCTGGACTTCAGCTCGGGCGAACCAACATTCAGCCCCAGGAAGATGGAGCGGTTTTCCGGGCCTTCGTTGATGCGCAGCTTGGCATCTTGCTTCAGGCGCGCCACGTCCTGCGCGGGGATGTCCTGGGCAAAGTCCACCTCGCCGGACAGCAGGGCCGCCACGCGGGTGGCGGGCGACTTGATGGGCAGGTACACCAGCTCGGTCACCTGCAGCGGGAACTGGCCCTTGCCCCAGTAGTTGGGGTTTTGCTTCATCACCGTGCGGCTGTCCACCTCGCGCGTGGTCAGCACGAAGGCGCCCGTGCCGTTGACGGCGCGCGTGGCGCCGTTTTCGGTCTTGCTGGTGGCGTCCTGGGTTTCCAGCGCGCCATTGGCCTTGGCCCACTCCTCATTCATGATGAAGATGTTGGTCAGGTTGTTCGGGAAAATCAGGTTCGGGCCCTTGGTCTTGACATGCACCGTCAGGTTGTCCACGGCGGTGATGCTGTCCACCGAGGCCAGCAGCGACTTGACCTGGGCGTTGGGGCCCTTGGCACGGTTCAGCGAGAACACCACGTCCTTGGCCGTCAGCGGCTTGCCGTCGTGGAACTTCACATTGGGACGGATCTTGAATTCCCAGACCGTGGGGTCGTTCGCCAGCATCCTCCACTCGGTGGCCAGCAGCGGCTGCAGCTTGCCGTCCTTGGTGCGGTTCAGCAGGGTTTCATACATCTGGTGCATCAACACGAAGTTGGTGCCCGTGTTGAACACGTGGGGGTCCAGGGTGGTCACGTCGGCCGATCGGGACCAGCGCACGGTCTCTGCCTGTGCCAGTGCGGCGGAGCTCAGCAGGCCGGCAGCCAGCATGGCGGTGCCCAGAGTCTTCAAAATCATCTTCGTCTCCATAAGAAGGTGAAAGGTTGACGGTATGCCACGGGCCGCCCGGGAGCGGCGCTAGGGTTAGGCCTAGCAAGCAAGAAGTGCTCCTGTTGCGGTGCGTACCGTCTGTCGCTTGTGTTGTTATGCGCTCATCTTTATATCGAAGCACACCCAACGCCACGCAATAAGCTCATGCATTTCTGTGCCTTCACGCAAAAATCCTTGTGTGACCGCCCCAGGCAAGGTATGTGCGAATGCCGGACAATGGGGGGCGGCCACTTCCGCGGTGGTCGCACGCTCTGTTTTGACTCTGGGCGCCAACCCGCCCGTTTGCCGCATGCACGCTACCCGTATCGTTGCCATCCGCCATGGCGAAACTTCCTGGAATGTCGATGCCCGTATCCAGGGGCATCTGGACATTCCCCTGAACGACATGGGCCTGTGGCAGGCCCAGCGTGCCGGCGCTGCGCTGGCCGACGAGCACTTTGACGCCATCTACAGCAGCGACCTGCAGCGCGCCCTGGTGACCGCCCAGGCCCTGGGCCAGGCCACGGGCTGCCCGGTGCAGCCCGACACCGGGCTGCGCGAGCGCTGCTTTGGCAGCTTCGAGGGCCGCACCTTCCACGACATCGAGGCCAGCGCGCCCGAGCACGCGCGGCGCTGGCGCAAGCGCGACCCCGAATTCGTGCCCGATGGCGGCGGCGAGTCGCTGCACATGCTGCGCGGGCGCATCCAGCACACCGTGGACCGCCTGGCGGCCCAGCACCTGGGCGGGCAGATCGCCCTGGTGGCACACGGCGGCGTGATGGACATCCTCTACCGCCTGGCCACGCGCCAGGACCTGCAGGCCCCGCGCGCCTGGGAGCTGGGCAACGCCGCCATCAACCGCCTGCTGTGGACGCCCGAGGGCCTGACCCTGGTCGGCTGGGGCGATGTCAGCCACCTGCAGCACACCAGCCGCGATGAATTCGTGAGCTAAAAACAACAAAAAAGAAACCAAGCGCGCCCACCCCGCGCCGATGTTTCAGGCCTTTTAGACCGGAAACGACCACAGGACGGGCGCCAGGCGCTCTGCTTTTAGTGGCTGGCCGACCACGGCGTGCCGTCGGCCGCCAGGGTTTCCCCCTTCTTCTGCGTGATCAGGCCATAGCACTCGGGGTGGCGGTGCAGGTCGAAGTTGAAGGTGGTGCGCTTGTAGACGGCGCAGAAATCCAGGTCGGCCCGGCCCAGCACCACCTCGTCGCCCTTGGTCACGCAGCGTGCCACCACCTCGCCGCTGGGCGCCACCAGCAGGCTGCCGGCAATGCTGTCCACGCCCTCTTCCACCCCGCCCTTGGCGACGCTGGCCACCCAGCAGCCGTTCTGGTAGGCCCCGGCCTGCACGGACAGCTGGTTGTGGAACAGCGACAGGTCGTCGTGCTGCGGCGCGGGGGCGTTGTGCACCGGCGTGTTGTAGCCGATGAAGATCATCTCCGCCCCCTGCAGCGCCATCACGCGGTAGCTCTCGGCCCAGCGGCGGTCGTTGCACAGCGCCATGCCCACGGTGCCGCCAAAGGCCTGGTACACATCGAAGGACTTGCCAGGTTTGAAATAGCGCTTTTCCAGATGCTGAAACTGGCGCCAGGGCTCGTGCTCGAAATGGCCGGGCACATGGATCTTGCGGTACTTGCCCACTATTGAACCCGTGCGGTCCACCAGGATGGCGGTGTTGTACTGCACCAGGGCCGCACCCTCTTCGGCCAGCTCGGCGTAGCCCAGGTAAAAGCCGATGCCCAGGGTGCGCGCCAGGTCGAACAGCGGCTGCGTGTCGGCATTCGGCATGCTGCGCTCGTAGTAGCGGTGCAGCTCGGCCACATCCTCGATGTACCAGCGCGGAAAGAAGGTGGTCAGCGCCAGCTCGGGGTAGACGATGACATCCGCCCCCAGGCTGTGGGCCTCGCGCATCATGGCGCACAGGCGGCGCACCACGCTGGCGCGGGAGTCGGCCTTCTGCACCGGGCCCAACTGGCCCAGGGCGACATTGACGATACGGGTCATAGCATTCTCTCTTTCAAAACCATAGCTGCCAGCGCTCTTAGAACAAGGGCTGGCGGCCAATTTCATTCATATTGCAATTCGATCTGGCGCCACCGCCACCCTGTGCGCCTGGCGCAGCCCACACCAGGGCCGCCGAGCCAGGGCTGCCCCGCAGCGAGGGCAGCGTCCCCCTACCCGCAACGCGCTGCGGCGCGAGAGCGGGGGCAAGGCGCGCAGCGCCGCAGGGGGTGTCCCTCACCGCCCCGCCCGCTCCAGCAGCACCTGCAGCAGCACATTCGCGCCCTGCTCCAGCTGTTCGGGCGCGGTGTGCTCGCGCACGTTGTGCGACAGCCCGCCAGCCGAGGGCACAAACACCATGGCCGTGGGACAGACCCGGGCCAGCATCTGCGCATCGTGGCCGGCGCCACTGGGCATGCGCAGCGTGGACAGGCCCTGGGCCCGCGCATGCCGCTCCACGCTGGCCACAAGGTCCGCATCGAAGGCCACGGGGGCAAAGTCGGCCAGCTGGCGGTGCTGGAACTGCACGCCGCTGCGCAGGGCCATGGCCCGGGCAAAGGCCAGCACCTCGGCCTGGGCGTCGCGCAGGCGCTGGCCATCGGTGTTGCGCAGGTCCACGGTCATCACCGCCTGGTTGGGGATGACGTTGATCAGGTTGGGCCTGAGCTGCAGGGCCCCCACCGTGCCCAGCTGGCGGCCACCGTAGCGCGCCACCAGTTCGGCCACAAACACCGCCGTGCGCATGGCGCACTCGCCAGCGTCGTGGCGCAGCGCCATGGGTGTGGTGCCCGCATGGTTGCTGGTGCCATCGAAGGTGAATTCCATCCAGCAGATGCCCTGCACGCCCTCGACCACCCCGATGGCGGTGGCCTGCTGCTCCAGCACCGGACCCTGCTCGATGTGCAACTCCACAAAGCTGTCCACCACAGGCCGTCCCACGGGGGCACTGCCGGCATAACCGATGCGCTGCAGCTCATCGCCCAGGCGGGCGCCGTTGTCCACGGCGGGTATGGCCAGGGCCTCCTGCAGCGGCAGGCCGCCGACCAGCACCAGGCTGCCCAGCATGTCGGGCTGAAAGCGGGCGCCCTCCTCGTTGGTGAAGAAGGCCACCTGGATGGGCCGCCGCGGGCGCAGGCCGGCGTCGCGCAAGGTGGCCACCACCTCGAGGCCGGCCATCACGCCGTAGTTGCCGTCGTACAGGCCGCCGGTGCGCACGGTGTCGATGTGGCTGCCGGTCATCACCGGCGGCAGCGCCTCGGTCCCGGCATAGGTGGCGACCACGTTGCCGATCGCGTCGACCGACACCGCCATGTCCAGGGCCTGCATCTGCGCCACGGTCCAGTCGCGCGCGGCCCGATCGGCATCGCTCAGGGCCAGGCGGTTGGTGCCACCGCCCTCCAGCGCACCAAAGCGGCCCAGATCGCGCAAGCGTTGCAGCAGGCGCGCGCCATCGATCTTCAAGGTCTGCGGATTCATGCCGTGCCCCGGGTGGCGGCCGTGGTGGCCTGGTCGGCGGCGCGGGCTGCCACGCTGGCAGCGCTTTCGCCCACCAGCTGCGCATACAGCACGGGATCGGTGGCGGATTCGGAGCCGAAGAACAGGATGCGGCTGCCGGCGTTCAGCCCCAAGGTGGTGCGCGCCGCCGCATCCTGGCTGGCGGCGATGGCCGCGGCCACACCGGCCACGGCCGATTCACCGGCCACGAGGATGGGATCCTGTCCCAGGGGGTGGGCCAGCAGGCGCATGGCGGCCACGGCGGCGGCGTCGGGGATGACACAGAACGCGTCCGTGCCCTTGTCCAGGATCTCCCAGGCCAAGTGCGAGACCTCGCCACAGGCCAGGCCGGCCATCAGCGTGTCGATATCGCCGGTCACGGCCGTGAGCTGGCGCGCCTGGGCGCTTTGCGCCAGGCAGTCGGCCTTGTCGGGCTCGACCACCACGAAGCAGGGCCGGTCGCCCGCGTCCCGCTCCCAGAAGTAGCCGCACACGGCGGCGGCCAGGCCGCCCACGCCGGCCTGCACGAACACGTGCGTGGGGCGCTGCGGCAGCTGCTGGACGGCCTCTTCCACCATCAGTTGGTAGCCCTGCATCACGTCGCGCGGCACATCCATGTAGCCGGGGTAGGAGGTGTCGGAGATCACAAAGCGGCCGTGCGCCTGGGCATCGTGGTCGGCCTGGCGCACGGCATCGTCGTAGTTGCCAGCGGTGCGCACCACCTCGGCGCCGTACTGGGCAATCGCCTGCCGGCGGCCTTCGCTGACGGTGGCGTGGATGTAGATCACGCAGGCGCAGCCGAACTGCTGCGCGCCCCAGGCCACGGAGCGGCCGTGGTTGCCGTCGGTGGCGCAGGTGACGGTGATGCCGGCGCACAGGGCGCGCAGCTCGGGCGTGCGCAGGTCCTGGGTGGACAGCGTGCGGCCCAGGCGTGCGCCCAGCTCGCGGCACAGCAGGCGGGCCACGGCATAGGCCCCGCCCAGGGCCTTGAAGCTGCCCAGACCAAAGCGGCTGCCTTCGTCCTTGTAGTGCACGGCGGCCACGCCCAGGGCCTGGGCCAGCGCGGGCAGGCTGTGCAGCGGCGTGGCGGCATAGCCTGGCCACTGCGACAACTCGTGCTGCGCCTGGGCCAGGGCATCGGCCCCGAGGATGTCGCTGCGGCGGGCGCCGTAGGGCGTCATGCGGTTGGCCCCAGGGTTGGCAAAACAGGCCACGGGCAGTGCGGGCAGGGGCGATGGATGGGTCATGGGTGCTTCTTTCTCGGCAGGCAGGAAAAACGGGGGTGCGGGGGCGTGCCCCTCACATCTGGGGCTCCAGGTCATCGAGGGCCACGTGCAGGCGCTCGATGCGCTGCAGGCGGGCGTGGGTGGGGGTGCGCTGCATCTGGGCCAGCGAGGCCGCCAGGAAATTCACCACACTGACGGCGCAGACATAGGAGTCGAACAGGCCTTGCTGGTGCTCCGCGCCGCAGCGCAGCACCACCTGGGACTGCATGGCCAGGGCCGAAACCGGCGCATCGGTCAGCACCAGCACCTGGGCGCCGCCGCTGCGCGCGGCCGCCAGCGTGTGCCGCAGGCGCGTGCTGCGGCGGCGGAAGTCCACGGCCAACACCACATCGCGGTCGCTGGCACAGGCCAGCAGGTCGGCTTCGCGCCCGGCCACATCGTTGAGGCTGAACACCTCGCCGCGCACCTGGGCCAGCAGGGCCTGGGCATAGAAGGCGGTCACATGGCTGTGGCGGTAGCCCACGACCCAGACCTTGCGCGCCTTGTGCAGCAAGGCCAGTGCGGCTTCCAGGTGGTTGTCGGGCAAGGCCTCGGCCCACTGCTGCAGACGCAACGCATCGTTGCGCAGATGGCCCTGGAACTGCACGGCCAGGCTGTCCCTGCGCCGTGAGGGCTCCATGCGCGCCAGTGGCGACTGCTGGGCCTGCAGCTCGCGCACGGCCTGGCGGAACGCGCCGAAGTCCTCATAGCCCAGGCTGCGAAAGAAACGCGCCGCCGTGGACTTGGAAATGCCGGCCAGGTTCGCCAGCTCGGTGGCGGAATAGCCCAGCAGCTCGCGCTGGCGCAGCAGCACCACATCGGCCAGCTTGCGCTCGGCCTCGGTCAGCTGTTCGTAACAGTGGCGAATGCGCGCTTCCAGTGCAGAAGCGGTCAAAACATCGGGCATCGGGGGTCTCCATCTCCATCTTGGGGCGCGCCATCCAAAAGCGTGCATCGCCTCACCAAACCGAAACAAAAGTGCCAGAACCAAGAAACTTTGGCACCCATGTTTCATCCCTACAGCCTCCATTACGCAAAAAAAGTGCCTGCCTGCCAAGGAGCGATGGCCTGCACTGCCGGCCCCAGGGCCACCGCGGCGCTGCAACGCAGGCACTGCGCCAATTTGTATACAGAAATATTTGTTTCACAGCCTGGCACGCAATATGCAAAGCCTCGGTCACCCTTTCACTCTGATCCTGGGAGATCCGACTCATGTCTCTGCATCGCCGTGCTTTCACCGCTGCCGCCCTCGCGGCCACCACCCTGGGCCTGTCCTGCGGCGCCTGGGCGCAGGAAGACACTTCGCTCCAGCGCGTGCTGGACAAGAAGTCCATTGCCCTGGGCATTCCCACCGACTACCCACCCTATGGCTTCATGGGCCCCGACTTCAAGCCCACGGGCGTGGACGTGGCCACGGCCCAGCTGATCGCCGACAAGCTGGGCGTGAAGGCCGAGCTGGTGCCGGTCAGCACGCCCAACCGCATCCCCTACCTGCAGTCCAAGAAGGTGGATCTGATCGTGTCCTCGCTGGGCAAGAACGCCGAGCGCGAGAAGGTCATTGACTTCACCACCTCGTACGCGCCCTTCTTCCAGGCCGTCTTCGGCCCCAAGAACATTGCCCTCAAGAGCTTTGACGACCTGGCCGACAAGACCCTGGCCGTGACGCGCGGCACCATCCAGGACGACGCCCTGGTGCAGCTGGCGCCCAAGAGCCTGAAGATCCAGCGCTTCGAGGACGACAACGCCACCATGGCGGCCTTCATGTCGCAGCAGACCCAGTTCGTGGCCGTGGGCGCCGCCGTGGCCGCCGCCGCGCTGCAAAAGAACCCCAAGGTGCAGGCCGAGTACAAGCTGCTGATCAAGGACTCGCCCAACTACGTGGGCGTGCGCAAGGGCGAGACCGCCCTGCTGAACAAGGTCAACGAGATCCTGCGCACCGCCAAGAAGGACGGCACGCTGAACAGCTACTCGCAAAAGTGGCTGGGCCGCGACATGGGCAACCTGCCGGATTGATCTTGCGACACCCCCCCTGTGGCGCTGCGCGCCTTACCCCCACTCTCGCACCGCTGCGCGTTGCGGGCAGGGGGACGTAGCCCTCGCTGCGGGGCGGCCCTGGCTCGGCTGCCCTGGTCTGGCCCTCGCCTGTTTCACGGCCCTGCCACGGGTGACACAGGCAGGCAGCGGTTTTTTGCTTTCACCTGAATTTGGACTGTCCCCATGGAAATGGATTTCTTGCCCGTGCTGGCCAACTGGCCCATGCTGCTGAAGGGGCTGGTGCTGACCGTCGTGCTGACCGGCATCGCCCTGCCGCTGGGCATGCTGCTGGGCGTGGCCTGTGCCTGGGCGCGCCTGCATGGCGGCCCCCTGCTGCGCACCGTGGTGGCCAGCTATGTGGAAGTGTTTCGCAACACGCCCTTCATCATCCAGCTGTTCTTCCTGTTCTTCGGCCTGCCCTCACTGGGCCTGCGCATGTCGCCCGAGACGGCCAGCATCCTGGCGATGACGCTGAACCTGGGCGCCTATGCCTGCGAGCAGGTGCGCGCCGGCATCGAGGCCACGCCGCGCGGCCAGATCGAGGCCGCGCAGTGCCTGGCGCTGAGCCGCTGGCAGATCTTCACCCGCGTGGTGCTGCCGCCCTCGCTGGGCCGCGTCTGGCCGGCGCTGACGGGGCAGATGATCATCGTGATGCTGGGCTCGGCCGTGTGCAGCCAGATCTCGACCGAAGAAATCTCCTACGCCGCCAACCTGATCTCCAGCCGCACCTTCCGCAGCTTTGAAAGCTACATCGTGGTCACTCTCAGCTACCTGCTGCTGGCCGTGCTGCTGCGCCAGGCGCTGAACTGGCTGGGTCCCCGCTTCGTCTTTGGCCAGCGCCGCGCCTGACCGCAAGGAAACACCATGGTTGAATTCACTTTCTGGGACATTGCCTACCAACTGCTGCTGGCACTGCGCTGGACCGTGTCCCTGTCCGTCATTGCCTTTGTCTGCGGCGGCCTGCTGGGCCTGGGCCTGCTGGTGCTGCGCCTGTCCCAGTGGCCCGGCGCCGTGCGCCTGGTCGCCGCCTATGTGCAGATCTTCCAGGGCACGCCGCTGCTGATGCAGATCTTCCTGACCTACTTCGGTCTGGCGCTGCTGGGCATCGACACCTCGCCCATGCTGGCGGCCTGCGTATGCCTGAGCCTGTACTCCGCCGCCTACCTGTGCGACATCTGGCGCGGCTGCGTGGAGTCCGTGCCCAAGGGCCAGTGGGAGGCCTCGGCCAGCCTGGCGCTGGGCTTCACCGAACAGCTGCGCCACGTCATCCTGCCCCAGGCCCTGCGCCTGGGGATCGCGCCCACGGCGGGCTTCATGGTGCAGATCATCAAGGGCACGGCACTGACCAGCGTGATCGGCTTCATCGAGATCACCAAGGCCGGCCAGCTGATCGCCAACGCCACCTTCGAGCCCTTCCTGGTCTACGGCTGCGTGGCCGGCCTGTACTTTGCGCTGTGCTTCCCGCTGTCGCTGTGGAGCCAGCGCCTGGAGCGCCGCCTGCGCCCGAAAGCATGACCGCCTGTGCGGCTGCGCCGTTTCCCCCTGGAAGGGGGGCGACCGCATCGCCGCAGGGCGGCCCTTGCGGGCTGTCTCTGACCTTGGCCGCGCCAGTTCCCTGCGGTGCGATCTCCATGAACAACTGATACGAAACTGCTTATGACCTCCGCCACCCCCCCCACCACCGTCCCCCTGGTCGACATCCGCGGCCTGCGCAAGCGCTATGGCAGCAACGAAGTGCTCAAGGGCGTGGACCTGCACATCGACCGCGGCGAGGTGGTCTCCATCATCGGCAAGAGCGGCTCGGGCAAGAGCACGCTGCTGCGCTGCATCAACGGTCTGGAGAGCTTTCAGGAAGGCCAGCTGAGCGTGCACGGCCAGCCCCTGCAGCCCGACCAGCCCCAGGCCCTGCGCGAGCTGCGCAAGAACGTGGGCATGATCTTCCAGAGCTTCAACCTGTTCCCGCACCTGAGCGTGGGGCGCAACGTGATGCTGGCGCCCTCGCTGGTCATGCGCCAGCCACAGGACGTGGTCCGCGCCAACGCCCAGCGCCTGCTGGAGCGCGTGGGCCTGGCCGAGAAGTTCGACGCCATGCCCGACCAGCTCTCCGGCGGCCAGCAGCAGCGCGTGGCGATTGCACGCGCCCTGGCCATGGACCCCGAGATCCTGCTGTGCGACGAAGTCACCTCGGCCCTGGACCCGGAGCTGGTGGGCGAGGTGCTGAGCGTGGTGGAAAGCCTGGCCGAGCAGGGCATGACCCTGATCATGGTGACGCACGAGATGAGCTTTGCGCGCAAGGTCAGCGACAAGGTGGTCTTCATGCACCAGGGCAAGGTGCACGAAGTGGGCGCGCCCGAGACCTTGTTCGGCGCCCCGCAAACGCCCGAGCTGCGCCAGTTCCTGGGCTTCAGCGCCAGCTGAGCTGGCATCCAGGCACATACAAAAAAATAGCTGCTTGCGCTCGATATTGCTGGCTTTCAGGTGGTTTAGTGCCTGAAAAACTTGCATCACCTGCGCAAGCAGCTATGTTTTTTACCGCCACCCGCACCCTCACCCGCTCCTGCAAGGCAGACGGGCGGGCGCAGTCCCCCTCAGGCCGGGCGGCCGTAGGTCGCGGTGAACGAGGCCGTGGCCAGTGTGTGGGCGTGGATCATGAAGCCGCCGATGGCCGTGGTGGCGTCGTCCGGCATGTCCAGCTTCGCCACGGACAGCGCGTGCACCGTGAAGATGTAGCGGTGCGGTTTGTCGCCGGGCGGTGGGCACATGCCGCCCCAGGCCCAGAGGCCGTAGTCGTTGCGCATCTGGCGTGCGCCGGCGGGCAACTGGGCGCCGCCTTTCTCGCCGGCATTCGCGGGCAGCGCGGTGACGCTGGCGGGCAGGTCCACCACCATCCAGTGCCACCAGCCCGAGCCCGTGGGCGCATCGGGGTCGTACACCGTCACGGCAAAGCTCTGCGTGCCGGCGGGGGCGCCGCTCCACTGCAGCACGGGGGACTGGTTGCTGCCGCCGCAGCCGAACATGTCGGACTCAAACACGGGCGCAATCGTGCCGCCGGTGGGAATGTCGGGGCTGCTCAGGGTGAACGTGGTCATCGGTGAAATCTCCTTCATCACAAGCCTGCCAGTATGCCTGCAGGCGCCAGAGGGCCGGCACGGGCCATCGTCCCCGCACCGCATATTTTGAGAATCAATCTCATTTACACTCGATCGCTGTGTCCCCTTGCCCGATTGCGTTGCCATGCCTGCCTGCTCCCCCCCTTCATCGCCCGACACCGCCCGCCGCCAGTGGCTGGCCAGCGCCCTCGCCGTGCCCAGCCTGGGCCTGGTGGGCTGCACCACACCGGCCATCCCCGTACCCACTGCGGGTGATGCAGCGGCCTGGGGCCAGCCCTGGCACATGCCCGGGGTGCGGTACATGGACTTGCCCGCGCCGGCCCTGCCCGGCAGCCCCACGCCGCGCCAGCACCGGGTGATGGTCTACGTGCCCCAGGGCCCCGCGCCGGCGGCGGGCTGGCCGGTGGTCTATGTGCTGGACGGCAATCTGATGTTCCCGCTGCTGGCCCAGCTAGTGCACAACCGCGGCGCGCGCGGCCCGAGCTGCGGGCCCGGGCGCCATGCTGGTGGGCCTGGG
>NZ_JAZHFR010000083.1:0-15849 GCF_036541385.1 Comamonas sp. GCA5
TGGTGTACCTGTTGTCACGCCAGTGGCATCGCAGGGTAGCTACGTGTGGAAGAGATAACCGCTGAAAGCATCTAAGCGGGAAACTCGTTTCAAGATAAGATCTGCCGGGGCCTTGAGCCCCCTGAAGGGTCGTTGTAGACCACGACGTTGATAGGCTGGGTGTGGAAGCGCAGTAATGCGTTAAGCTAACCAGTACTAATTGCCCGTGAGGCTTGACCCTATAACTTTGATACTGCCATGCAGTTCAGACTAGTTATGCCAGTTGTGCGCAATCGAATAAAAGCTGATTTGGCTCTATGAATAAGATTGACTGCGACAAGCAGTTGATCGACAAGTTATGCCTGGTGACCATAGCAAGTTGGCCCCACTCCTTCCCATCCCGAACAGGACCGTGAAACGACTTTGCGCCGATGATAGTGCGGATTCCCGTGTGAAAGTAGGTCATCGCCAGGCTCTTATAGCGACAAACCCCCTGACCTCCTACGAGGCAGGGGGTTTTGTTTTTTGGGGGATGAAATGCGCCCATCCTGACTGTGAACCGGCGTTGGCAGCTTATGGATCACAAGTGCGCTCACTCCCAATTCTCAAAAATAAGAGCGCACTGCGTGCGCTCTTATTGCGATTCAAGCACCAAAGACTTGAGAACCGAATCTGGATCAGCGCCAAGCGCTCACTGATTGGAGTTTCAGACCTTCCGGCCCACTCACTTGGTTTCTGCAGGTGCCGGTGCGTGCACTGCATCAGCACCGTGTTTTTCTCCGCTCATGTCCACCTGATCGCCAAATTGCATGATCATGTACAACGAAATGGCGGCGAAGATGGCAAAAGCCACGGCAATTTTCCACATGAGAGTCTCCTTTGTTCTGAAGAAGGGGTATCCACTTTTCAAGCTTGGAGGCTGTCGCCAAGAAAAAAGCCCCAACTCCTGAGAACTGGGGCTTCAACCTTGGCGCAAACCCTGGAGGCATTACACCAGCCAGGGTTTGCAGAGAGCTTACGCTCTGGGTGATCAGAACAGGTGGCGCACGCCCACGGCGATGGAACGGAAGTTGTCACCAGCGTTGGTAACAGGGCCGTATCCGATATCGTCACCATTGCTGATCTTGGTGAAGTAACCGTACACCTTGGTGCGTTTGCTCAGGTTGTAGTTGTAGCCCAGCGTCCACTGGGTTGCCGATGTCTTGAGGTTGTCCAAATCACCCTTGTAGCCTTGAGCACGGCCCACGTTGGCGTGGAATTCCGATGCGCCCAGGGTGTACATGGCGGCCAGACGGTAGGCGTGGCGCTTGGTATCTACAGTATCTGCATCAGCCTTGTAGTACTGGTAGTAGGCACCCAGGGTCAGGCTGTTGATGGTGTAGCTGGCACGCAGGCCCAGTTGCTGTTCCTTCAGGTCGAACGTCGCCGCTTCAGTCTTGGCTTGCGTGTAGCCCAGACCCAGGCCCAGGGGGCCATTGTTGTAGTTCAAGGCTGCGTCAAAAGCACCCTTGTGCTCGCCTGTCACGCCAGCTGTACCCAGCACGGAGGTGAGGTCAACACCGGGCAAAGAGCTGCTGCGGTTGGCCTTTTCGCCGAAGCCGTAGTTGAACTCAGCAGTCACGCCACCGAATTCGGGCGAACGGTAGGACAGCTGATTGCCTTCGGGGAAGACATAAGCATACAGGGCATCGGCAGAAGTGCCGGTGTCGTGGTTGTGCATGCTGATGTAGTCGGCAGTGGCCAGGTAGGAGCCCACGTTGAACTTGCCCAGACGCACGGTACCGAAGCTGCCGGACAGGTTCACTTCGCTGTGGCGCTTGAAGTCGAAGCCAGTACCAGGGCCACCAGCTCCGGAGCCGTCGTCAGAGCTGAAGTTGCCTTCCAGTTGGAAGCCCGCCTTCAGACCATTGCCCAGGTCTTCGGTGCCACGGAAACCAAGGTACGAGCTGTTGGTGTTCATCACCGACTTGCTATCGGCGCCGATCTTCTGGTGTTCCACGGTGGTGTTGATACGGCCATACACGTTCACGCTGCTTTGGGCCATGGCGGCGGAAGTACCGCAAACGGCCAGCACGGCAAGCATCACGCGAGTTGTCTTCGTCATGTTATTTCCTTGGTGGGTTGAGGGTAGCCATCAACTTTGTGTGACTAGCACTTGCAAAGGGCTGGTCAAATTTTAGGGAGTGCACCTCCCAATAAAGACTTTTGGTTGAAGTTTTGATGACGAATGATGCATGACAACAACACAAAATGCTGCTATGCACCACAAGCTGGCGCCCCGAAAGAAAACGCCCCGCTTTGAGGCGGGGCGCACAACTGTGGGGAGAGCCTTTTAATCAGTCGTCGGCATAGATATCCACGTCCTTGGTATCACGCAAGAACAGGGTGCCGATCACGGCGGTGGCGCCGGCAATGATGATGGGGTACCACAGGCCGTTGTACATGTTGCCGGTCTGGGCCACGATGGCGAAGGACATGGTGGGCAGCAGACCGCCGAACCAGCCGTTGCCGATGTGGTAGGGCAGGCTCATCGAGGTGTAGCGGATGCGGGTGGGGAACATCTCCACCAGCATGGCTGCGATGGGGCCGTAGACCATGGTCACCAGGATCACCAGATAGAACAAGATGAGAATCATCATGGGCTTGTTCATCTTGGCGGGATCGGCCTTGTCGGGGTAGCCGTCCTGCTTCAAGGTTTCTGCCAGGCTCTTGGTGAATGCAGCGCCCTTGGCCTTGGCGTCGTCGGCACTCAGACCCACCGAGCTGTAGCTGGGGATGGTGTGCTCGCCGATTTTGATGACGGCAGGGGTGCCGGCCGGGGCCTGTTCGGTGTCATAGCTGACGGAGCGATTGGCCAGGGCTTGCTTGGCGATGTCGCAGGAGCTGGTGAACTTGGCAGTACCCGTGGGGTTGAACTGGAACGAGCACTCGGCGGGGTCGGCCACGATCACGACCTTGGCGTTCGCCTGTGCGGCGGCCAGGTCCGGGTTGGCGGCCGAGGTCAGGGCCTTGAACACGGGGAAGTAGGTGAACACGGCCAGCGCGCAGCCCAGCATGATGATGGGCTTGCGACCAATCTTGTCCGACAGCGAACCGAAGACCACGAAGAAGGGCGTACCCAGCAGCAGCGCGGCGGCAATCATCAGGTTGGCGGTGACGGCATCGACCTTCAGCTGCTGTGTCAGGAAAAACAGTGCGTAGAACTGGCCGGTGTACCAGACCACGGCTTGGCCGGCGGTCAGGCCGACCAGTGCCAGCAGCACGATCTTCAGGTTCTTCCATTGACCGAAAGACTCAGCCAGCGGTGCCTTGGAGGTTTTGCCTTCGGCTTTCATCTTCTGGAAGGCAGGGGATTCCGACAGTGTCATGCGGATCCACACCGAAATGGCCAGCAGCAGGATGGACACCAGGAACGGAATGCGCCAGCCCCAGTCCTGGAACTTTTCTTCGCCCAGCGCGGTGCGGGTGCCCAGAATCACCAGCAGCGACAGGAACAGGCCCAGCGTGGCGGTGGTCTGGATCCAGGAGGTGTAGGCGCCGCGCTTGCCGTGGGGCGCGTGTTCGGCCACATAGGTGGCTGCGCCACCGTATTCGCCGCCCAGTGCCAAGCCTTGCAGCATGCGCAGGACCATCAGGATGATGGGAGCGGCGACGCCAATGGTGGCGTAGTTGGGCAGCACACCCACGATGAAGGTAGAGATGCCCATGATCAGGATCGTCACCAGGAAGGTGTACTTGCGACCGATCATGTCACCCAGGCGGCCGAAAACCAGCGCACCGAATGGACGGACGATGAAGCCGGCTGCAAACGCCAGCAGCGCAAAGATGAAGGCGGAGCCTGCATCCAGGCCGCTGAAGAACTGTTTGGCAATGATGGCTGCCAGCGAACCGTAGAGGTAGAAGTCATACCACTCGAACACAGTGCCGAGGGATGACGCAAAGATCACTTTGCGTTCTTCTGGCGACATGGGCCGAGCGGCGGCAGTGCCTTTCGGACCTACGCCGTTTGCAGCGTTGATGGCCATGGTGTTGTCTCCTGAATGTGATTGTTGCTTGCCGCCATGTGCGGACGATCACATTCTTGGAGGCCGTACTGACCCACTTCTGACGCGAATCCAACGCGAACTTGCGTCAAACTGACGCACTTCTGACAAATTCAGGTCAAACCCGCGCAGTCGGTTTCGGGATGTGACATCGCCGGAAATTCCTACCGGGGAAGGCGGTGCTTGAAATCAGGCCAAACCCGAGGGAATGGCATCGGCATTTACCCAGCCCTCGGTTTGGAACCAGGGGTGTCCATCCAGGTAGTCGCGCAGCATGGGCAGGCTGTCGAGCCCCCAAAAATGCTGCCCCTCCACGGTGAAGGCGGGCACGCCAAACACGCCCAATGCGGCCGCGGCGTCGGTGTTGTTGCGCAACAGGGGTTTGGTGGCCTCGGTGGCGTCGGCGGCAGCGATGCAACGCGGCTGCAGCTCGTCCTGCAACGCTTGCAAGCGCGCAGGGGCCAGCGCATCCTTGCCGCCCTGCCAGACGTGGCGGAAGATGGTCTCCGCCACATAGCGGTTGATGCTGCCATCGTGGCTGGTTTGCAGTGCCAGGCGCAGCAGGGGCAAGGGATTGAACGGGTGCTTGGCCGGCATCTGCAGAGGAATCTGCAGGTGCTGCCCCAGCCACGCGGCGTGCTGGTAGGTCCACACCCGCTTGGCGGGGATGCCGGCCGGTCCCGGGTTGTGGTGCTGCTGCAGCAAGGCGCCCAGCAAGACCGGGCGGTACTCCACATGGCAATGCAAGCCCGCCAGAGTGTGGGGCAACTGCTGGAAGGCCAGCCATGCGTAGGGCGAGACAAAATCCAGGTGCATGGTGATGTGGCGCATGTCGCTGCCCTTTCCAGAAGGTTAAGACGCTGGCCCGCAGCGTTGTTGAATCTGCTGCCAGATCTGGCGCTTGGCCGTGGCATCGGCCTTGCCCCAGAAGCGTAGTTCATCCAGGGTGCGCAGGCAGCCCACGCAGTACTGGCGGTCTGCATCCATGCGACAGACGGAAATGCAGGGCGAGGGCGGAGCTTCGGCCGCCGAGGGTTGCAAGCTGCCCTGGGCCACCACGGTCTGCAGCTTGTGCCGCAAAGCCTCCGGCACGGGCGGGATGGTGGCGGTGCGCGGGGCTTCATCGGTGCCCGCGATCTGCGCCACGTCCACCACCGGTGCCTGGGCCAGCGCTCGCAACTCCGCCACGCTCAACGCAAACACGGCATGGGGGTGGCCCGCCGCCGCCCACAGCACGTCAAAGCGTTGCAGCGTGCTGTCGATCAGGGTCACCGGTGGACGGGCGTGTGCCACCGGGCTGACGCCGCCGATGGAGAAACCGGTCCGGTCCTTGACGAAGTCGGCATCCGCTCGGCCGATCTTGCCGACCAGGGCTGCCACCTTTTTTTCATCCACGCGGCGATCCCCGGCCGCCACCACCAGCACCGAGGCACCGTCTTCCTTGCGCTTGAAGATCACACTCTTGGCCACCTGGCCGACGGCGATCCCCAACTGGTCGGCCGCTTCCTGCGCGGTGCGGGCCGCGCCCTCCAGCATCTGGGGCGTGTGGGGGTGACCGACTTCCTGCAGATAGCGCGCCACGCGCTGCACGCCTTCGGGCAGGGGATGCAATTCAGAACCGCACATTCACACCGCCTCGCAGGCCGCGCTGCTGGCGCGTTTGGCCAGGATCGCCTTGGCCACACGCGATTGCGTGGGACGGCCCAGGTGATCGCTGATGAACTGGCCGGCATCGATCAGCTGGTCCAGGTCGATGCCGGTGTCAATGCCCATGCCGTGCAGCATGTAGACCACGTCCTCGGTCGCCACATTGCCGGTGGCACCCTTGGCGTAGGGGCAGCCGCCCAGCCCGGCCACCGAGGTGTCGAACTGCCACACGCCCATCGCCAGGGCCGCCAGGGTGTTGGACAGGGCTTGGCCGTAGGTGTCGTGGAAATGGCCGGAGACGTCATTCAGGTCGAAGTGCTGCAGCGTGGCCTCGATGGCCTTGCGCACCTTGATGGGCGTGCCCACGCCAATCGTGTCCGCCACGCCGATGTGCTGCACGCCAATGCCCTTCATCAGGCCGGCCAGGTAGGCCACGCGTTCGGGCGCCACCTCGCCTTCGTAGGGGCAGCCGACGGTGCAGCTCATGGCGCCGCGCACGTGGATGCCGGCCGCGCGGGCGGCGGCCACCACAGGGGCGAAGCGCTCGATGCTCTCGGCGATCGAGCAGTTGATGTTCTTCTGGCTGAAGGCCTCGCTGGCCGCGCCGAAGACCACGATCTCATCGGGGCGCGACAGCACGGCTGCTTCAAAGCCCTTCATGTTGGGGGTCAGCACCGAGTAGCGCACATCGGCGCGGCGCTCGATGCCGGCCATGACCTCGGCGTTGTCGCCCATCTGGGGCACCCACTTGGGCGAGACAAAGCTGGTGACCTCGATCTCTTTCAGGCCGGCCGCCTGCAGGCGGTGCACCAGCTCGATCTTGACCGCGGCGGGCACGGGCTGCTTTTCGTTCTGCAGGCCGTCGCGGGGGCCGACATCGACCAGTTTGACGCGGGTGGGGTAGCTCATGGGGTGGTCCTTGTGGGTCTGTGAACGGTCGGGTCAATAACCGCGCTGGGGGTCGACCATGCCGACCACGGCCTCGCCGCGGCTCAGGGCGGCGACCTTGCCGACGATCTGGGCAATGCTGTCCTCGCGCAGGGTGCGGGCCGAGGTGTGGGGCGTCATGGTGATCTGCGGGATGGTCCAGAACGGGTGGCCCGCCGGCAGCGGTTCCTGGCGGAACACGTCCAGCATGGCACCGGCCACATGGCCTTGCGCGATCAGGGCCACCAGGTCCTCTTCCACCAGGTGGGCACCGCGTGCCACGTTGATCAGGTAGGCGCCGGGCAGCAGCTGCTGCAGCGTGTCGCGGCACAGGATGTTCTCGGTCTCGGGCGTCAGTGGCAGCAGGTTGACCAGCACGCGCGTACCGCGCAGGAAGTCGCGGAAACCGGCCTCGCCGCTGAAGGTCTGCACGCCGTCGATCTGCTTGGGGCTGCGGCTCCAGCCGCGCACGGGGAACTCGAACACGCCCAGCGCCTTGGCCACGCGCTCACCCAGCACGCCCAGGCCCATCACGCCGACGGGGAAGTCGGCGCGCAGCTGGGGCTTGCGGAATTGCCACTGGCCCTGGCGCATGTCGGCCTCGTAGGCACTGAGGTCGCGGAAGTGGCGGATCACGGCCTGGGTCACGTACTCGGCCATCTGCACGGACATGCCGGCATCGTCCAGGCGCACCACCTGGGCCTGGGGGGGCAGGCGCAGCTTCAGCAGCGCGTCGACCCCGGCACCGATGTTGAACAAGGCCTTCAGCCCCGGCTGCTCGTCCAGGAACTGCTGGGGCGGCGCCCAGACCACGGCGTAGTCCGCCTGGGGCGCACCGGGCGCCCACACACTGATGTCGGCATGCGGCAAGGCGGCGCGCAGTCCTTCCAGCCAAGGTTCGGCCTTGGTACCCGTACAGCAAAAAGTCACTCGCATGGCGGCAAGGTTACAGGGTGGGCGATGGCCTGTCTGTCACGGGGACAGAGCTACTTTCAAAAAAGGAGCGACTGGCGCAGGTAGTGCAAGCAATTGGCAGGCTTTCTCATTGGAAGATGGCGTACATCCTGCGTGGGCAGCTATGGGTTTTCAAACAACCGGGTGGGCGACTGTGGAGGGTGGCAGGGCGCGGAACGCAGCAGGCAGGCCGGTGGGCCCCACCCCCGTCCACCGGCCGTTCGGGGCCGGCGCGCGTTCAGGCGGTTGCCTCGATGCGGATCAGCTCCGCGCCTTCGCTGACCTGGTCGCCGGGGGCGTACAGCAACTCCTGCACCACGCCGTCGGCGGGCGCGGCGATGGTGTGCTCCATCTTCATGGCCTCCATCACCGCCAGCGGCTGGCCCTTGGTGACGGCATCGCCGGCCTGCACGGCAAACGACACCACTTTACCCGGCATGGGCGCGGTCAGGCGGCCGCCTTCGGCACCGTGCTCGCCGGCGTGGGCCAGCGGGTCGGGCAGCTCCAGCACGGCCGCGCCCTGGGGCGTGAAGATGTGGCGCACCTCGCCCTGCACATGAACCTGGGCGGTGCTGCGCAGGCCGGCAAACTGCACCAGCAGGCCGTCGCCCTGGGGCTGCCAGTCCAGGCGGCCCGTGGTGTCCCCCACCTGCAGCTGCAACTGGCCGTCGTGCCCCGTGGTCAGGCTGGCGGCGACGGGTGTGCTGCCCTGCAGCAACTGAAGGCTGCGGCGCGGCGTGCCGTGGCTGTGCCAGCCGTCGCGGCGGCTGAAGGGGTCGGCCGTCTGCAGCGCCTGTTCGGCCTGCAGCAGCTGGGCCACGGTGGCGGCCACGGCCAGGGCGGTGGGCACGGGCTGCTGGTCGAACAGCGCGGCCTTCTCGCGCTCGATCAGGGCCGTGTCCAGCTGGGCGCCGGCAAAGGCGGTGCTGCGCACCACATGGCGCAGGAACTGCACGTTGGTGGCCAGGCCGACGATCTGCGTCTGCGCCAGGGCCGCATCCAGCCGCGCCAGGGCCTGGGCGCGCGTGTCGCCGCGCACGATGAGCTTGGCGATCATGCTGTCGTAGAAGGGGCTGATGGCATCACCCTCGCGCACGCCGTCGTCCACGCGCACATCGCTGATGGCAAAACTGCTGCACGCCGGCTTGCGGTAGACCTGCAGCGTGCCGGTGGCGGGCAGAAAGCCGTTGTCGGGGTTCTCGGCGCAAATGCGGGCTTCGATGGCGTGGCCGATGATCTTCAGCTCGGACTGCTGCTTGGGCAGGGGCTGGCCGGCGGCCACGCGCAACTGCCACTCCACCAGGTCTTCACCGGTGATGGCCTCGGTCACGGGGTGTTCCACCTGCAGGCGGGTGTTCATCTCCATGAAGTAGAACTGCATGGCGTCCGGCGCGTCGTAGCCACCGGGCTGCTCAACGATGAATTCCACCGTGCCCGCACCCACGTAATGCACGGCCTGGGCGGCGGCCACGGCGGCCGCGCCCATCTTGGCGCGCAGGGCTTCGGTCATGCCGGGGGCGGGGGCCTCTTCCAGCACCTTCTGGTGGCGGCGCTGCACGGAACAGTCGCGCTCGAACAGGTAGACGCAGTTGCCCTGGGTGTCGCCAAACACCTGGATCTCGATGTGGCGCGGGCGCAGCACGTATTTCTCGACCAGCACGGCGTCGTTGCCGAAGCTGTTGATGGCCTCGCGCTGGCAGCTGGCCAGGGCGGCGGCGAAGTCCTCGCGCCGCTCGACCAGGCGCATGCCCTTGCCGCCGCCGCCGGCGCTGGCCTTGATCAGCACCGGGTAGCCGATGCGGTCGGCTTCGCGCTGCAGCAGCGCGGGGTCCTGGTCGGCGCCGTGGTAGCCGGGCACCAGGGGCACGCCGGCCTTTTCCATCAGTTGCTTAGACTCAGCCTTCAGGCCCATGGCGCGAATGGCGCTGGCGGGCGGGCCGATGAAGACCAGGCCAGCGGCCTGGCAGGCCTGGGCGAAGTCTTCGTTCTCGCTCAGGAAGCCATAGCCGGGGTGGATGGCCTGTGCGCCCGTGGCCTGGGCGGCTTGCAGGATGCGCTCCCAGCGCAGGTAGCTGTCCTTGGGCGCGCTGCCGCCGATGTGCACGGCCTCGTCGCAGGCGGCCACGTGCTTGGCCTGGGCGTCGGCGTCGGAATACACGGCCACGGTCTGGATGCCCAGGCGGCGGGCGGTGGCGGCCACGCGGCAGGCGATTTCGCCGCGGTTGGCAATCAAAATTTTGGTGAACATGCCTTGTCTCCGTTTGAAGTGTTTTGAGGCTCTAGCGATTATTGGGTCAGCGTTAGCAGCTATGTTTTTGGCAATTGCGGTGGTGCGGGTTCGGTCGCCCCCATCCAGCCTCTGAGCCTGCGCAGGGCAGCCCGCAGAAAGCGCCACAGCAGCCAGGTGACGGCCCACATCAGCACCACCGTGACCGCCAGCACTGCGGCGAACACGGCCGGGTGGGCCAGTGCCAGCCAGACGGCGCCCACGGCGGCCGTGTCCTCGGCCAGGCTGGCACCCAGGTTGCTGAAGGGTTCGGGGCTGGTGTTGATCACGGCGCGCGTGGTGGTCTTGGCGGCCTGGCTGGTGGCGGCCAGCGTGCCGCCCATCAGCGCTGCGGCCAGGGCCATGGTGGCGTGGTCGGCGCCGAACACGCCGGCCGCCAGGGCCGCGCCGGCGGGCACGCGCAGCACGCTTTGCAGCAGGTCCCACAGCGAATCCACGCCAGGGATCTTGTCGGCGAAAAACTCCACGCACAGCAGCCCGCCGCTGGCGAACAGCAGGGCCGGGTGGGCCAGCACCTGCAGGCTGCCGGGCAGCACCAGGGCGCCGGTGGCCCCCAGCAGGCCCACCAGGAACACCACCAGGTACAGCCGAAAGCCGCTGGCCCAGCCCAGGGCCGCCGCCAGGGCCAGCAGGCTGGCCATGTCCATGCTGCCGACGGCCTGGCCCACCCCAGCCGCTGCGGCGCTGGCGCTGTCCAGCACGGCCCCGCCGGCCTGCTCCACCGCCGTGCGGTCGGGGTGCAGGCCCACGCGGTGCAGCCACTGCAGCAGGGTGTTCCAGAGGTCGTTCATGGGTGTTCAGCGTGGCGTGCGGTGAGGCTCAGGACAGCCAGGCCGGCTTGCGCTTGGCCAGGAAGGCCTGCACGCCCTCCTTGCCCTCGGCGCTGGCGCGGATCTCGGCAATGCCTTCCACGGTGCGGGCGATCAGGGCCTCGTCGATGGCGTGGCCGGCCGTGTCTTGCACCAGCCGCTTGCAGGCGCGCACGGCGGCCGGGCTGGCCTGCAGCAGGTGCTTGAGCAGGCCGTCCACGGCGTCGTCCAGCGCCTCGGGGGCGACCACCTGGTGCACGAAGCCGATGCGCAGGGCCTCGGCGGCGTCAAACCGCTCGCCGGTCAGGAAGTAGCGCTGCCCGGCGCGGGCGCCCATGGCGCGCAGCACGTAGGGGGCGATGGTGGCCGGGATCAGGCCGATCTTGACCTCGCTGAGGCAGAAGTGGGCGCTGTCCACGCTGACGGCCATGTCGCAGGCCGCCACCAGGCCCAGGCCGCCGGCGTAGACATCGCCCTGCACGCGGGCGATGGTGGGGTGCGGGCAGGTGTAGATGGTGCGCAGCATCTGCGCCAGCTTGCCGGCATCGACCAGGTTCTCCTCGCGGCTGTAGTCGGCCATGCGGCGCATCCAGTTCAGGTTGGCGCCGGCGCAAAAGGCCGGGCCCTCGGCGGCCAGCACCACGGCACGCACGGCGGCGTGCTGGGCCACGGCCTCGAAGGCGGCGGTGATCTCGGCGATCACCTCGTCGCTGAAGGCGTTGCGGATCTCCGGCTGGCTCAGCGTGATGGTGGCCACACCGGCGTTGGTGGTCAGGGTGACGGGGCGGGTCATGGGCGTGCTCCTGGCTGGGTCATTGGTCCATTACATGCGGAAGACACCGAACTTGGTGTCCTCCATCGGCGCATTGCGGCTGGCGGACAGGCCCAGGGCCAGTACGCGGCGCGTGTCGGCGGGGTCGATCACGCCGTCGTCCCACAGGCGGGCGCTGGCGTAGTAGGGGTGGCCCTGGACTTCGTACTGCTCGCGGATCGGGGTCTTGAAGGCGTTCTCCTCCTCGGCGCTCCACTGGCCGCCGCGGGCCTCGATGCCGTCGCGCTTGACCGTGGCCAGCACGCTGGCGGCCTGCTCGCCGCCCATCACGCTGATGCGCGCGTTCGGCCACATCCACAAAAAGCGCGGGCTGAAGGCGCGGCCGCACATGCCGTAGTTGCCGGCGCCAAAGCTGCCGCCGATGATGATGGTGAACTTGGGCACCGCCGCCGTGGCCACGGCCGTGACCAGCTTGGCGCCGTGGCGCGCAATGCCTTCGTTCTCGTACTTGCGCCCGACCATGAAGCCGGTGATGTTCTGCAGGAACACCAGGGGCACCTTGCGCTGGCAGCACAGCTCGATGAAGTGCGCGCCCTTGACGGCCGATTCGCTGAACAAAATGCCGTTGTTGGCGATGATGCCCACCTGCATGCCTTCGATGCGCGCAAAGCCGCAGACCAGGGTGCTGCCAAAGCGCGCCTTGAACTCGTCGAACACGCTGCCATCGACGATGCGGGCAATGATCTCGCGCACGTCAAACGGCTTGCGCGTGTCGGTCGGGATCACGCCATACAGCTCTTGCGCATCAAAAAGCGGAGCTGCTGGCGCAGCATCGGCGGGCGCTGCAGGCTTGTTTTTATTCAAATTCTTCACCGCCGTGCGCGCCAGGGCCAGGGCGTGCAGGTCGTTGTCGGCCAGGTGGTCGGCCACGCCGGACAGGCGCGTGTGCACGTCGCCGCCTCCCAGGTCCTCGGCGCTGACCACCTCGCCCGTGGCCGCCTTTACCAGCGGCGGGCCGCCCAGGAAGATGGTGCCTTGGTTCTTCACGATGATGGACTCGTCGCTCATGGCCGGCACATAGGCACGCCGGCGGTGCAGCTGCCCATGACCACGGCGATCTGCGCAATGCCCTGGGCGCTGAGGTTGGCCTGGTTGTAGAAGATGCGGCCGAAGTGGTCGCGGTCGGGGAAGACGTCGTCCTGGTTGGGCAGGTTGGCGCCGCCCGAGTCCACCAGGTAGATGCAGGGCAGGCGGTTCTGCTGGGCGATCTCCTGGGCGCGCAGGTGCTTCTTCACCGTCATCGGGTAGTAAGTGCCGCCCTTCACCGTGGCGTCGTTGCACACGATCATGCAGTCCACACCGCTGACGCGGCCGATGCCGGCGATCAGGCCCGCGCCCGGCGCGTCGTTGTGGTACATGTTCAGTGCCGCCAGGGGCGCCACTTCCAGGAACGGCGTGCCGGGGTCCAGCAGCATCTGCACGCGATCGCGCGGCAGCAGCTTGCCGCGCGCCACATGCTTGGCGCGGGCGGCCTCGCCGCCGCCCTGGGCGATCTGCTCGCAACGTGCGCGCAAGTCATCGACCACGGTCTGCATCGCGCGCGCATTGGCCTGGAAGTCGGCCGAGCGCGGGTTGAGTTGGCTGTTTAGAACGCCCATGTTGTCTCCTTGGTATCCCTAGGGTTATCCCGATGTTGATTCAGGGTTTTTGTGATCGTCTGCGACGGAAGCGCGCCAGCGACACCAGACAATGCCGCATGCACACCGTTGAAACCGTCCTGCTGGTGCTGATGTTGGGGGCGCTGACCGGCATCGCGGCCCGTTACGTCCGCGCCATTCCGCTGCCCCTGATCCAGATCGCCTTGGGCGCCCTGATTGCCTGGCCCCAGCGCGGCCTGCACATCGCCTTCGACCCGGAGCTGTTTCTGCTGCTGTTCATCCCGCCGCTGCTGTTTGCCGACGGCTGGCGCATTCCCAAACGCGAATTCTTTGCCCTGGCGCGCCCCATCCTGCTGCTGGCCTTCGGCCTGGTGCTGATCACCGTGCTGGGCCTGGGCTACTTGATCCACTGGATGATTCCGGCCATGCCGCTGACCGTGGCCTTCGCCCTGGCGGCCGTGGTCTCGCCCACCGACGCGGTGGCCGTCTCGGCCATCACGCGCAACCTGGGCATGCCGCACAAGACCATGCACATGCTCGAGGGTGAGTCGCTGCTGAACGACGCCTCGGGCCTGGTGGCCGTCAAGTTCGCCGTGCTGGCCACGCTGACCGGTGTGTTCTCGTGGAGCAATGTCGCCAAGGATTTCACCTGGATGGCCGTGGGCGGCCTGGGCATCGGGGCGCTGATGGGCTGGGGCTTCAGCTATGCGCGCGACGCCATCACGCGCCGCGTGGGCGACGTGGCCGCCACGCAGATGGTGCTGCTGCTGGTGCTGCTGCCATTTGCGGCCTACATCGTCGGTGAAAAGATCGGCGTGTCCGGCATCCTGGCGGCCGTGGCCGCCGGCGTGGCCACCAATTTCGCCGACCTGGACCGCAGCAATTTCATCTCGGAGCGCCTGCAGACCGAAGGCACCTGGAACATGGTGGAAGCGGCCTTCAACGGCGCCATCTTCCTGCTGCTGGGTCTGCAGCTGCCGTCCATCATCGGCGTCACGCTGATGGACGCCGGCCACGAAGGCTGGAAGCTGGTGGGCTATGTGGCCGTGATCTCGATCGCGCTGCTGCTGGTGCGTTGGGCGTGGATCACGCTGGGCGTGCATGGCGCGCTGCGCAAGGCCCACCGCGAAGGCAAGATGGCCGAAAAGCCCTCGCACCTGCTGAACCTGGCGACCACCATGGCCGGCATTCGCGGCGCCGTCACGCTGGCGGCGGCGCTGTCCATCCCCGTGCACCTGCACAACGGCCGCCCGTTTCCCGAGCGCGACCTGCTGATCTTCCTGGCCACCGGCGTGATCCTGTTCACCCTGGTGCTGGGCGCCATCGCCCTGCCGCTGATCCTGCGCCGCATGCCGCCGCACGAGGACACGGAAGCCCAGCTGGAAGAGCGCAACGCGCGCACCGTGGCCTGCAAGGCGGCGATCGCCAGCCTGACGCTGACCGAAGAGGACATGCAGCAGCACGACGAGCAGTGGGTGGCCCAGTACCAGGAGGTGGTGGGCCGCATCACGCAGGAATACCGCAACCGCATCCACCTGCTGGACGACAGCTCGGGCGTGGCCACGTCCACCGAGGCGCAGCGCGACACCCCCGAGATGGTGCACGAGCGCCGCCAGCGCCTGGTCAAGGAAATGGAGCTGCGCGTGCGCTGCATCCAGGTGGAGCGCGACGCCCTGTACGCCGAACGGCAGGCGCACCGCATCAACGACGAAGCCCTGCGCGCCATGGTCAGCGAGCTGGACATGGCCGAGGTGTCGCTGCGCAAACGCCTGGCCGTGGCCTGCCGGGCCGCAGGCCTGAAGCCGGGCAAGACCACCGCCTGAGGCGGTGGGCAGGGCAGGGGGGCGGTGGCGCATGGGCGTGAACGTCTCCGTCGGGTGGGGCCGGGCGCGGCGTGCGGCCCGGCAGGGCATGCTGCAAGCCTAGGGCGAATCACGATACAGATGTGGTCACAGAGGTTGCAATAATGGCCATATGACCACCCCCGCCCTGGTGCCGGCCGCCGCCGGCCAGCACCCTGCTTTCACCCCGATCGCCTTTGTACGCTGCGTGGCGCAGGCCTATGCGCAGCGTGGGATGGAGGTGGGTGTGGCCTTGCAACAGGCGCAAATTGCGCCAGCGCTGCTGGCCGATGACCAGGCCCGCATCACCGCCTTGCAGATGGAGCTGCTGTGCGCCCACGCCATGCGCGAGCTGGACGACGAGGGTCTGGGCTGGTTCCAGCGCCGCCTGCCCTGGGGCAGCTACGGCCTGCTGGCGCGCGCCAGCATCAGCAGCCCCTCGCTGGGGCTGGCCGTGGCGCGCTGGTGCCGCCACCACGGCCTGCTGACGGACGACCTGGCGCTGGCGCTGCAGGTCGACGGCCCGCTGGCCACCATCCGCGTGCAGGCGCGGCGCGATCTGGGCGCGATGCAGGAGTTCTGCCTGCTGTCCGTGCTGCGCAACCTGCACGGTTTTGCCAGCTGGCTGGTGGACACGCGCCTGCCGCTGCGCCAGGCCAGTTTTCCCTTCCCGGCGCCGGCCCACCAGGCGGTCTATGGCCGGCTGTTCGATGCGCCGGTGCGCTTTGGCGCTGCCGCGGCCAGCCTGGAGCTGGACGCCCACTGGCTGCAGTTGCCCCTGGTGCGCGACGAGGCCGCGCTCAACACCATGCTGCAGCGCGCCCTGCCGCTGCAGGTGCGCCCCTACAAACCGGCCCAGCCCCTGGTGCAGCGCGTGCGCCAGGCCCTGGCCGCCCACCCGCAGTGCAGCCACACGGCGGCCACGCTGTGCG
>NZ_JAZHFR010000084.1:0-14974 GCF_036541385.1 Comamonas sp. GCA5
CTCGTCTGTAGATGTGCAGTCTGTTCCTCGTTTTACGCTTCTTGAGCACTACGGCAGTCAGGTCTATCAAAAAAGAAAGCCATCAGCGCTTGCTTTTATGGGAAGTCTCTGTAATGCAACAGCGCCACTGGGGGCATGAAGCCCCAGTCCAAGCACTCAAAAAATGGAAGATGAAAGCACCTGATTTATTCGTCAAGAACGTGCGTAATCATCCGGGACCTGACACCACATCCTCCTCGGCACCAACGACCTCACTGCCAGCCGCCAGTTCTATGACGCCGTGCTCAGCATCTTAGGTGCACCCTTCGCCAGCCACATTCAGGTCAACGGTTTTGAACGCTATGTCTGGGACCACGACGGCACGCGCCTGATGATCGCCACGCCGCGCGATGGCCAGCCCTGCACGCACTACAACGGCTTCACGCTGGGTTTCAAAACCACCTCCATCGACCAGTTGCACCGTGCGCTGGACGCGGCCCTGGCCCACGGCGGTGTGGCCATCGAAGACCCTGCAGGCTGGCGCAAGGCGCCGGGCAATGACCGCTATCTGGCCTATGTGCGAGACCCGGCCGGGCACAAGCTGTGCCTGATGTTCCGCGAGATCTGGGCACAGCCGGCCCCCGCAGGCACGGCGCCATAAAACCATAGCTGTGAGCGCAATCTGGATAAGCGCTAGAGCCAGATTGGATACGCAACACTTCCAACTGAGGTGACACACCAGCGCGCGTTGCCCGCCGCGCACCCCAGCCCGCATGGCCCCCATGCCTGCGCGGGTGGGCGCCATGCCTACCAACCGCCATAGCACCGAGGTACTGCCGTTGGTTTGACAGCGGCGCGCCTCACCGGTGCGGCGTTGCGCCGGTTGGCCTGTCGCTGCGCAGGGGGCTCTTTTTCGCAGAGCGCGTTGCCGCGGCTCCGACATGCTCCTTCGCAAGAGGGAACTGGTGCCGTCGCGTGCCCCCTGGCGCGGCACTCGCGCCGTCCGCGTAGCCTGGCCGCTGCCTGCCCGCATCGCTTGCCGCTGCATGCATATGGGCCCTGGCCCATCGCACGCATCCCTGCCCCATCTCCCCCGAGGCTAGGCCAGCATGCACGGGCAGTGGTCCAACCCCCACCAGCACATCACCCGTGCGGCTGTGGCCTCAGAACGCACGGCCTCTGATCTCTCACAAACCGCGGGCACACCGGGGCGGTGCATTTGGGCGTAGCCTTGTGGCTGGCAACTACGCCCACAGATCACGAGAGATGGCCAAGAAATTCCCGATCGCCCCCGCCCACCCCGAGCGCCTGTGCTGGGGCTGCGACCTGTATTGCCCGGCCGATGACCTGCGCTGCGGCAATGGTTCCGACCGCACGCCCCACCCTTGCGAGTTCTGGGGCGACGACTGGGAGCAGCTGCTGGAGGGCACGTCCTCCGAAGCGGTGGACGCCGCCCATCCCCAGGCCCAGACACCACCGCACAAGCGGTAAGCCCTGCGCCGCCAGGGTGGGGCGACCTGCCCCCCTGCGCTGATCCTCTACAGCAAAAAACACCGCTGACGCTCACCCAGAAAGCGCCAGCAGCTATCAAAAATAATAGCCTGCATCGCCTGGGTGACGCGCTGCGAGCCAGGGCAAGCGTTAGCATGCGTGCAGGCTGGTGCGCGGCAACGCCCCAGCCCTCACCCACTACCGCTTACTGAGGAGACACCCCCTATGTTCAGCCACGTCATGCTCGGCGCCAACGACCTGGATGCGTCCGTCAAGTTCTACAACGCCCTGCTGGGCACGCTGGGGGCCAAGCCCGGCGTGCAGGACCGCCACCGTTACTTCTGGCGCCACGCGGGCAGTACCTTCAGCGTGACCACGCCCATCAATGGCGAGCCCGCCACGGCGGCCAACGGCTTCACCCTGGGCTTTGCGGCCGAGTCCACCGACCAGGCCCTGCAGGCCTACGAAGCGGCGCTGGCTGCGGGCGGCACCGCCATCGAAGACGCCCCCGGCTGGCGCGGCGATGAGCGCATGAAGCTGTTCCTGGCCTATCTGCGCGACCCCGCGGGCAACAAGGTGTGCGTGATGCACCGTCCGCCCAAGGCCTGAGCCTGGCAGCCCCGCCGGACGGACACGCGGCGGGCGCAGGCGCCAGTCGCGCGATCCACCGCAGTGGTCCCGCTCAACGCACGGCGCGATGGCGCAAAAAAAGCCCGCGGCCTTGGCCTGCGGGCTTTTTTTGTGGGTGTTGGACGGCGACTCTTACGCGATCACCGTGTTACGGCAGAACGTCTCTGCAGCTGTCACTTTTATTTTTCTCTTCGCAGTACACGAAGTGCTGGTGTGAGATACAGCATTGTTTGCGCAAACAACCCGGCAATTATAACCAATAGCCATAAAAAATGTTTTGCAACCTATTTTCATGGCTATTGGCGCAGGGCCTCAGCCCTCGGCCTTGAAGCCGGTGCGCTGCACCACAGGGCCCCATTTGCGCAGGTCCTGCTGCAGCAGCTGGGCAAATTCCGCCTGGCTGGACGCGGTGACGCTGAAGGCCATTTCCGCCAGTGCCTGCTGCAGTTTGGGCTGGGCCATGCTGCGGTTGGCGGCGGCGTGCAGGCGCTGCACCAGTTCGGCGGGCGTGCCCTTGGGGGCCAGCAGGCCCATCCATTCGCTGGAGGTCAGATCGCCCAGGCCCTGCTCGGCAAAGGTGGGCACCTGGGGCATCTGCGCAATGCGCTGGGCGCTGCTGACGGCCAGGGTGCGCAGCTTGGGGTTGCCGATCTGGGCCACGGGTTCGCTGACCACGTTGAAGCTGGAGGTGAGCTGGCCCGCCATCACGTCCTGCAGGGCCAGCGCCCCACCCTTGTAGGGCGCGTGCACATAGTCCACCCCCACGCTGGCGGCAAACATGGCCCCCAGGAAATGCGGCGTGGTGCCGGCGCCGGGCGAGCCGTACGAAGCCATCTGTGGATGGGCCTTGAGCCAGGCGCCAAAATCCTGCAGCGAACGCACGCTGCCCGGCACCAGCGGACCGACGTTGACGCTGTACGGCAAGGCGCACAGCGCGGCCACGGGCACCAGGTCGGTCAGCGGTTGGTAGCTGAGCTTGGTGTAGACATGCGGGTAGATGGTGAGGATGGAGCCGGGCGTGACCAGCAGGGTCAGGCCATCGGGCTTGGCGTTCTTGACGGCCTCGACCGCGATGCGCCCGCCCGCGCCGGGGCGGTTGTCCACCAGCACGGGCGCGCCGATCTCGGCCGCCAGCAGCTGCCCCAACTGGCGCGCCACAAAGTCGGCCGAGCCCCCGGCGGCAAAGCCGACCACCAACCGCACGGGTTGCCCCTGGGCCCAGCTGCGGCTGGCCGCCCAGGGCGACAAGGTGGTGGTGGACGCTGCGCAAGCAGCCAGCAACTGGCGACGCGAGATCATGGGGGACGGTGCTTTCGGTGAATAGGGACTGCGCAAGCGGCAGGGGCGCAGGGGGCGCCGCGGCCGATTCTAGGAAGCCCGCACCGACAGGCAGCGCAGAAAGCAGCCCGTGCACCGCGCAGCTTTATTGCTTGCAGGGGCGGTGCAATTCGGCTAGCACGCCGTTTATCTGCGCTGCAGCATTGATTCACACAACATCAACGCGCCACGCCGCCGCATCACAGCAAGGAAATGCAGCACGAGGGTGGCGCTGCCACGCAAAAATTTGCGCAAAAGACGCAATAGGCGCTCTCCGCGGTCAATTATTGCAAGCCCACACCTGCACACCGATCGTTCAGCGTGTCTGCCGCCTGCGCCAGCAATCCCCATCAAATCTGCCTCCAGCGCAGATGCAGCCAGCGCATACAGCTATGGTTTTCAAGATACCTGAGCGCCGCCAATGCCGCAGCGCCGCATGCCGGCACTGCGTCTGCACGATACTTGGGCGCTCACTTTCCGGGTGGCCCAGGCGGCCCGGTGTTGTTCACCGCCAGCCGCCAGGGCTGGCCCTGCCCAGGAGCATGCGTGCAATCAGCAAGCGATCAATGGTTTGACGAGGCGTACTACCAGCGCTTTTATTTCGACAAGAAAACCAGCGTGGTGGACCCCGAGCACATTGAACGTCTGGGCACGTTTGTCTGCAGCTACCTGAAGTACCTGCGCGTGCCGGTGGCGCGCGTGCTGGATGTGGGCTGCGGCATCGGCCTGTGGCAGCACGTGGTGCAGCAGCAGTTCCCCGGCTGCAGCTACCACGGCGTGGAGTTCAGCGACTACCTGTGCGGCCGCTTCGGCTGGGAGCGCGGCTCGGTCGTGGACTACCAGGCCAGCGAGCCGTTCGACCTGGTGATCTGCCAGGGCGTGCTGCCCTACCTGAGCCCGGCCGACCTGAAGCAGGCGCTGAAGAACCTGGGCCAGCTCTCGCGCGGCGCCCTGTACCTGGAGGCCGTGGCGCGCGAGGACTATGAGCGCGACATCATCGACGAAGACCTGACCGACCCGCGCCTGTTCCGCCACCGTGCCGCGCTGTACCGCCAGGGGCTGTCGGCCAGCTTCAGCGAACTGGGCGGCGGCCTGTGGCTGAGCCGCAAGTCCCAGGTGCCGGTGTTTGAGCTGGAGTGCGCCGGCGGCGGCCACTGAGCCCACGCCCGGCCAGCTGGGCGGCAGGACAAGCGCCGCACCCCAGCGCCCACCCACGGCAGCTGCGACAATCGCCGGCTTGCCCATGTCTGCCTCCCCCACACCCTTTCCCCATGCCGTCGCGCGCCTGCGCGATGCCCGCCTGACGCGCAGCACGCGCCCCTTCCTGGCCCGTGGCGGCCCCAAGGGCGACCGCTGCGAAGGCTGCCGCCTGCGCACCAGCCACTGCATGTGCGCCCTGCGCCCCCACCTGCCCACGCACGCCGGGGTGTGCCTGGTGATGCACGATGCCGAACCGCTCAAGCCCAGCAACACCGGCTGGCTGATCGCCGATGTGGTGCAGGACACCTTTGCCTTCGGCTGGAGCCGCCTGGAGCTGGACCCCGGCCTGCAGGCGCTGCTGCAGGACCCGCAGTGGCAGCCCTACCTGGTGTTCCCGGGGGAGTTTGTCGAGCCGCCCGAACGCGTCATCCACGCCCTGCCCGAAACCCAGGCCGACAGCGGCCGGCGGCCGCTGTTCATCCTGCTGGACGCCACCTGGTCCGAGGCGCGCAAGATGTTCCGCAAGAGCCCCTACCTGGACAAGTTTCCGGTGCTGAATCTGCAGCCCGAGCAGTTCTCGCGCTACCAGCTGCGCCGCTCCAAGCGCGAAGACCACTTCTGCACCAGCGAAGTGGCCGCGCTGTGCCTGGAGCTGAGCCAGCACCCGCAGGACGCACGCGCCGGCCAGGTGCTGGAGCGTTACCTGGAGGTCTACACCCACCACTACCTGTGCGCCAAGAACCAGGTGCCGCCCAACCCCCACAGCCCGGCGCACCAGCGCCTGCAGGCCACACTGCAGCCTTCGTGAACACCGGCGGCCGCCATCGCGCCGCCCGGAATTTGCATAACACGGGGATGTCTGAAGCCAGTGGGAGAATGCACCGCCATGGGGCCGGATGTGCTCGGCCCGCCTGCTTGAGTGCCTCGTTCCATGAAGTCTGTGGTGAAGTTTTCCCTGCTGTCGGCGGCCATCGTGGCCGCCGTTTTTTCTGCGGCCGCACACGCGGCCCCCGGCGCCAGCGATTCGCCCACGCTGCAGCGCTGGCAGGCCGGTGGCACCGTGGTGCTGGGCGTGCGCGAAAGCGCCACGCCCATGGCCTATGCGCTGGGCGCCAACGAGAAGTTCGTGGGCTACCACGTGGAGTTGTGCGAGAAGGTGGTGCGCGCCATCGCCCCGCAGGCGCAGCTGAAGTACATGGTGCTGACCGCGCAGAACACCATGCCGCTGATCCAGAACGGCACGGCCGACTTCAACTGCGCCAGCATGACCAACAGCCTCAAGCGCCAGGACCAGGTGGCCTTCGGCCTGACCACCTATGTCAGCGAGGTACGCATGGCCGTGGCCCAGCAGGCGCCCATCACCAGCTTCAAGCAGCTGGACGGCAAGAAGGTGTCGGCCATCACGGGCACCACGGCCGTGCAGATCCTGCGCCGCTATGCGGCCGAGCACGGCATCCAGTTCCAGACCCTGATGGCCAAGGACCAGTTCGAAGCCTTCCTGCTGCTGGAGTCGGGCCGCGTCGACGCCTTTGTGCTGGATGACAACATGCTGGCCGGCGTGATCGCCCAGAGCAAGCACCCCGCAGGCTACAAGATCGTAGGCGAGGTGATCGGCGCGGAGCCGATCGCCATCCAGTTCAGCAAGCAGGACCCGGCCATCAAGCAGGCCGTGGACGGCGCCATCCGCCAGATGATGGCCAACGGCGAGATCGAGCGCCTGTACGCCAAGTGGTACACGCAGCCGATCCCGCCCAAGCAGGTGAACCTGAACCTGCCCATGGGCAGCACGCTGAAGAAGCTGCTGGCCCAGCCCAACGACGTGCCGGTCGAGCAGTTCCAGCCCTGAGCTGGCAGCGTCCTACGGCACGGCTGCTGACAGCATCGATAGCACCCAGCCCAGGCCCTGCCTGGGTTTTGGCCGTTTTGGACCCTGATGGCTGTGCCGCCCAGGCTGCCCCCGGCACCTGGGCATGCCGGTCTCATGCGGCGCCACGATGGTCAGTGGTAAGTGCCAGCCCCATCGCCACGGTGGTGGTGCACGCCGCCGCGGTGCGCCACCGCACGATCTGGCGCGCCGGACTGCGGCAACCCACGATCCCGGGCGACACCCCACACCGACTGTCCGCAGGCAGACTCACTGCACCTTGGGCGCGCGGCACACCGGCCGCCCCCATCCGACCCACCGTCCAGGCCCGCCCGCAGGCCTGCGTGCACGCCAGCCAATCGCCCCAGCCTCCGCCCCCTGGACACACGCCACCGCCGTTGAGCTAAAGAACTTGATAGCACTGGGTGTAATCGGCAGTAAGACTAAAATCGAAAAACTCTGTTACCGGGTAGATACCCGAATTGCAGTAGCATCCTTTCGCCATGCTTGCCATGGCAGTGTCTTCAGCGCCCAGCGCGCCAGCGGCCCGCCTCCGGCTGCGGACACGGATGCCCTTGGCCATGCCGCCTGCGCGGACAGGCCACCCCCACCACGGCGATGTTTCTGGCGTCCGATCCGGGTCTGCGTGCGGAGTGCCGGCGCCCTGGTGGTCGCTGTGCTGTTTTTTCTGCCTGGTCCAGCCCTGGCCTGGACCACCTGACATCAAGAGGTAAGTCGGTTTTGACGGAATTCAAACTGCGCTACAACCCGGCGCTGGACGGCCTGCGAGGGATCGCCATCGTGCTGGTGCTTCTGTCGCATGCCCATGTGCCGCTGTTCGATGGCGCCTTCCTGGGCGTGGACCTGTTCTTTGTGCTCAGCGGCTACCTGATCACCTCGCTGCTGCTGATCGAATGGCACACCGAGGGCCGGCTCGACTACTGGCGTTTTTACCGCCGGCGCTTTTTCCGGCTGATGCCGGCGCTGGCCCTGTTCCTGGCGGCCTATGTGCTGTTCGCGCCGCTGCTATGGCCCGATCTGGACGACATCTACCAGGACGCCCTGGTCTCGCTGCTGTACCTGGCCGACTACGGCATCGCCTTTTTTGACAGCCCGGACACCTTGCTGCACATGTGGTCGCTGGCGGTGGAAGAGCACTTCTACCTGATCTGGCCGCCGCTGCTGGCCTTGCTGGTGCGTAAGGCCGCGCCCGGCAAGCTGTGGCGCACCATTCTGCTGCTGTGGGTGCTGGCCTGGGCCTGGCGCATCTTCTGGGTGTTCCAGGGCCAGCAGTTCTACGAAATCTTCTTCCGCTTCGACACCCGGGCCACTGGACTGCTGGCCGGCAGCCTGCTGGCCGCCCTGCTGCACGAGCGCACCGGTTTTGCCGAAGCCATCCAGTCCCGGCTGCACCATGTCATGTGGCTACCCCTGGCCATCCCCCTGCTGATGTCGCTGGGCTGGGACAACCAGGATGCCATGCTGTGGGGCATCACGGTGGTGGAGTGCGCGGCCATTGTCATTCTGGTGGCGGTGCAGCGCCAAGGGCTGATCTACGACATGCTGACCGCACCAGCCCTGGTGCAGCTGGGCCGCCTGTCCTACGGCATCTACCTGTGGCACTACCCCGTGGTGCGCTACCTGCGGGCCGAGTTCTCGTGGCCCGTGGTGCTGGTGCTGGGCCTGGCCATTTCCGCTGCGCTGGCGGCCCTGTCCTTCTACACGGTGGAGCGCTGGGCCCTGCGCTGGCGCGATGCGCCGCGCAAGGAGCGCCCGGCCAACGTGCCGGCCCACGCCCGGCAGGCCATGCGCTGAGCGCCACCGGACCATGGTCCCACCATAAAAAAACCGCCCCAAGAGGCGTTTTTTGCAGCGGCAGCGGTGGGTGCGCTTACAGGGTCTTGCCCGCACCGCGGCGGCGCGCCAGCCAGGCGATGATTTCGCCCATCACGCCGCGGCGGAAGGCCAGCACGCACAGCACGAAGATGAAGCCGGTGACGATGGTCACGGACTCACCCAGGGTGGTGAACCATTCCACGCCCGTCAGCTTGGCCAGGAAACTGCCAAAGTCGCCGATCTTGTTTTCCAGCGCCACCACGATGGCAGAGCCAACGATGGGGCCGGACAGCGTGCCCATGCCGCCCATCAGCGTCATAAGCACCACGTGGCCGGAAGCCGTCCAGTGCACGTCGGACAGGGTGGCAAAGCCCAGCACCACGGTCTTGAGCGAGCCGGCCAGGCCAGTGATGGCGGCGGACAGCACGAACACCAGCAGCTTGAAGCGGTTCACGTCATAGCCCAGGGAGATGGCGCGGGGCTCGTTCTCCTTGATGGCCTTGAGCACCTGGCCAAACGGCGAGTGCACGGTGCGCACGATGACCAGGAAACCCAGGACACAGATCACCAGGGCCACGTAGTACATGGTCAGGTCGTTGGCCAGATCGATCACGCCGAACAGCTTGCCGCGCGGCACGCCTTGCAGGCCGTCTTCACCGCCGGTGAACGGGGCTTGCAGACAGACGAAGAACAGCATCTGCGCCAGGGCCAGCGTGATCATGGAAAAGTAGATGCCCTGGCGGCGGATCGCCAGCCAGCCGGCCAGCAGGCCCAGGGCCGCCCCCCCGAGGGTGCCCAGCACGATGCCGACCTCGGGCGTCACACTCCAGACCTTGATGGCATGGCCGGCCATGTAGGCCGCGCCACCCAGGAAGGCAGCATGGCCAAAGGACAGCAGACCGGTATAGCCCAGCAACAGGTTGAAGGCCGAAGCGAACAGTGCAAAGCACATGAGCTTCATGACGAACACGGGATAGGCGCCAAAGAAGGGCGCAACGATCAGGGCCAGCAGCAGCACGCCGTAGCCGATGAAGGAGATTTGCTTGGAATTCATGTGGTGTGCCCCTGCTTATTTCTCTTTGCCGAACAGGCCCGCGGGGCGAATCAGGAGAACGATGACCATGATGACGAACACCACGGTGGAGGAGGCTTCGGGGTAAAACACCTTGGTCAGGCCTTCGATCACGCCCAGCCCCAGGCCGGTGAGGATGGAGCCCATGATGGAGCCCATGCCACCAATCACCACCACGGCGAAGACGATGATGATGAGGTTCTGCCCCATCAGCGGCGTCACCTGGTAGACGGGTGCCGCCAGCACCCCGGCGAAGGCCGCCAGACCCACGCCGAAGGCATAGGTCAGCGTGACCATGACCGGCACATTGATGCCGAAGGCTTCGACCAGGCGCGGGTTTTCCGTACCGGCGCGCAGGTAGGCCCCGAGGCGGGTCTTTTCGATCACGTACCAGGTGGCCAAGCAGACCACGATGGAGGCCACCACCACCCAGGCCCGGTAGTTGGGCAGGATCATGAAGCCGAGGTTGGTGGCGCCCTCCAGCAGCTCCGGCGTATCGTAGCCCAGGCCCGACACCCCGTAGATGGAGCGGAACACGCCCTCGATCAGCAGCGACAGCCCCAGGGTCAGCAGCAGGCCGTAGAGGTGGTCGAGCTTGTAGATCCAGCGCAGCAGGAAGCGCTCGATCAACACCCCGAACGCCCCGACGATGATCGGCGCGAGGATGAGCATCACCCAATAGTTGATGCCGAAGTAGTTCATGGCCATCCAGGTGACCATGGCCCCCAACATGAACAAGGCGCCGTGCGCAAAGTTGATCACGTTGAGCAGGCCGAAGATCACCGCCAGCCCGAGGCTCAAGATCGCATAAAACGAGCCGTTGACCAGCCCCAGCAGAAGCTGGCTGAGCAAGCCCGGTAAAGAAACACCGAAGATTTCCATGAGAGAGACGCTATTGGGTGAACAAGGTGCCCGTCAGTCACTGCGCGCAGCACGCCAGCGGCGTGCTGCAACGGCTTACGTCACTTCCACAGGGCGCATTTAGTTTCCGCCTTGGTGGTCCAGACCTGGTCGGCCGGCAAGGTGGACAGAACCTTCAGATAGTCCCAAGGACGCTTGGATTCCTCAGGCTTTTTGACTTCCACGAGGTACATGTCGTGGGCGTAGGTGCCATCGGGACGGATGGTTCCCTTGGCATAGAAGTCCGACAAGGGCGTGCTCTTGAGGTGGGCCATGATCTTGTCGGCATCGGTGCTGCCCACGGCCTGCACGGCCTTGAGGTACTGCGTCACGGCCGAGTAGTCAGCGGCCTGCACATCGGTGGGCATGCGCTTGGTCTTGGCGAAGAACTTCTCGGCGAACTTGCGCGATTCGTCATTCATGTCCCAGTACCAGCTGGTGGTGTGCAGCAGACCCGCGGTGTTCTTCAGCCCCAGGGAGTGGATGTCGGTCAGGAACACCAGCAGACCCGCGGTCTTCATGCTCTTGTCGATGCCGAACTCCTTGGCCGCCTTGATGGCGTTGATGGTGTCGCCACCCGCGTTCGCCAGACCCAGGATGTGGGCCTTGGAGTTCTGCGCCTGCAGCAGGAAGCTGGAGAAGTCCGAGGCGTTCAGCGGGTGCTTGACGCTGCCCTTGACTGTGCCGCCCTTGGACAGGATCACCTTGGTGGTGTCCGACTCCAGCGCCTGGCCGAAGGCGTAGTCCGCCGTCAGGAAGAACCAGTCCTTACCACCGCGCTCCACCACCGCGCCGCCCGTACCCTTGGCCAGGGCCACGGTGTCATAGGCATAGTGGATGGTGTAGGGGTTGCACTGGTCGTTGGTCAGGGCCGAGGAGCCGGCGCCGTTGTTGATGTGCACGCGCTTCTTCTCGTTCGCCACCTGCGAGACGGCCAGGGCCGTGCCGGAGTTGGTGCCACTGAAGATCAGGCTGATACCTTGCGTGTCAATCCACTCGCGCGCCTTGCTGGCCGCGATGTCGGCCTTGTTCTGGTGGTCAGCCGACAGCAGTTCGATGGGCTTGCCCAGCACCTTGCCGCCGAAATCGTCGATGGCCATCTGCATGGCCAGCGCGCCGTTCTTGCCCTCCACATCCGCATACAGGCTGGACATGTCGGTCACGAAACCGATACGCACCTTGTCCTGCGGCTGCGCATGCGCCGTCGCGGCCATCAGGCCGGCGGCACCGAGCATCCAAGCCAGTCGAGTGAAATTGCGCTGTTTGGTCATTGCCTTGTCTCCTTGGTGGTGTGGCTGACGCCTTGTAAAACCAGTGCCCTTGTTCCGACGACGCGGGGGCGGCAAACTCGATAACGCGAACACAAACACCGTCTGATCACGGCAGCACCGCACCGGGTCCGGCGGGTGCTGCCGCACTCAGACGATCACTTCCACAGAGCGCACTTGCTCTCTTCCTTGGTGGTCCAGACCTGGGCCGCGGGCAGCTTGGTGACCACCTTGTAGTAGTCCCAGGCTTCCTTGGACTCCGAGGGCGACTTGACCTGCATCAGGTACATGTCGTGGGCATAGCGGCCATCCGGACGGATCACGCCTTCGGCATAGAAGTCCTTGAGCGGCGTGCTCTTGAGCACGGCCATCACCTTGTCCGCATCGGTGGTGCCGGCCTTTTCGATGGCCTTCAGGTAGTTGGTGGTGGCCGAGTAGTTGGCCGCCTGGATGTCGGTGGGCATGCGCTTGGTCTTGGCCTGGAACTTGCGCCCGAATGCACGGGTCTCGTCGTTCAGGTTCCAGTCCCAGCTGCTGGTCAGCAGCAGGCCTTCGGTGTTCTTCAGCCCCAGCGAGTGGATGTCGGTCAGGAACACCAGCAGGCCCGCCATCTTCATGCTCTTGTTGATGCCGAACTCACGCGCGGCCTTGATGGCGTTGATGGTGTCGCCGCCGGCATTCGCCAGGCCCAGGATCTGGGCCTTGGAGTTCTGCGCCTGCAGTAGGAAGCTGGAGAAGTCCGAAGCGTTCAGCGGATGGCGCACGCTGCCCTTGACGTTGCCGCCCTTGGCCTTGATGACCTTGGTGGTGTCGGCTTCCAGCGAGTGGCCGAAGGCGTAGTCCGCGGTCAGGAAGAACCAGTCCTTGCCGCCGTTGTCCACCACCGCGCCGCCCGTACCCTTGGCCAGGGCCACGGTGTCATAGGCGTAGTGGATGGTGTAGGGCGAGCACTGCTCGTTGGTCAGGGCCGAGGAGCCGGCGCCGTTGTTGATGTAGACACGCTTCTTCTCCTGTGCCACCTTGGCCAGCGCCAGGGCCACGCCGGAGTTGGTGCCACCGAACAGCATGGTCAGGTTCTGCGTGTCGATCCATTCGCGCGCCTTGGTGGCGGCAATGTCAGGCTTGTGCTGGTGGTCCTGGGTCAGCAGCTCAATGGGCTTACCCAGCACCTTGCCACCGAAATCATCGATGGCCATCTGGATGGCCAGGGCACCGTTCTTGCCGTCCACGTCCGCGTAGTTGCTGGACATGTCGGTGATGAAGCCAATCTTGATCTTATCGGGCTCCTGCGCGTGGGCCATGCCTGCAACGGCCAGCGACAAGGCCAGGGCGGTCAGGGGCGTACGAATGGGGTGCATGGTGCAGTCTCCTTGTTGTTGTGGTATGTGAAATCGGTAGGTCGGTGTCCGGGCTCAGACGCCCAGCAACTCATTGAGGACGGGCATCTTGGCGTCCAGCTGTGCCGCTTCGAAGGTCTCGACGATGCGGCCGTGCTCCATCACGTAGAAGCGGTCGGCCAGCGGTGCGGCAAAGCGGAAGTTCTGCTCCACCATGACGATGGTGTAGCCCTTCTGGCGCAGCGTATGGATCATGCGGGCCAGGGCCTGCACGATCACGGGCGCCAGGCCTTCGGAAATTTCGTCCAGCAGCAGCAGGCGTGCGCCGGTGCGCAGGATGCGGGCCACCGCTAGCATCTGCTGCTCACCGCCCGACAGGCGCGTGCCCTGGCTGTGGCGGCGCTCGGCCAGGTTGGGGAACATGGCGTAGATTTCCTCGACGCTCATGCCGTCGTGGCCGGTCTTCAGCGGCGGGGGCAGCAGCAGGTTCTCTTCGCACGACAGGCTGGAGAAAATGCCGCGCTCCTCGGGGCAATAGCCCACGCCAAAGTGGGCAATCTTGTGCGTGGGCAGGCCCACGGTTTCCTGGCCGTTGATTTTGACCGATCCCTTGCGGGCGCCGGTCAGCCCCATGATGGCGCGCATGGTGGAGGTGCGGCCCGCGCCATTGCGGCCCAGCAGGGTCACCACCTCACCGGGGTGGACCACCATGTCCACGCCGTGCAGCACGTGGGATTCGCCATACCAGGCTTCGAGATTGCGGATTTCCAGCGCAGGTGTTGTGTGCTTGTTGTCGGCCATGGCTCAGTGCGCTCCTTGCAGTTGGCCATCGGTTGTCCCCATATAGGCTTCCATCACTTGCGGGTTGCTTGAAACTTCGGCGTAGTTGCCTTCGGCCAGCACCGCACCGCGTTGCAGCACGGTGATGCGGTCGGCAATCGTGGAGATCACCTTCATGTTGTGCTCCACCATCAGGATGGTACGGCCGGCCGAGACCTTCTTGATCAGCTGCGTCACACGGTCCACGTCCTCGTGGCCCATGCCCTGGGTGGGCTCGTCCAGCAGCATCAGCTCGGGCTCCATCGCCAGCGTGGTGGCAATTTCCAGCGCACGCTTGCGGCCATACGGCAGATTGACCGTGACCTCATCGGCCATGTCGTCCAGGCCCACCTCGGCCAGCAGTTCCATGGCGCGGCCGTTGAGCTGGTCCAGCGAACGCTGGCTCTTCCAGAAGTGGAACTCGGTGCCCAGCTTGCGCTGCAGGCCAACGCGGACGTTCTCCATGAGCGTCAGGTGCGGGAACACAGCCGAAATCTGGAACGAACGGATCACGCCACGGCGGGCGATCTGGGCCGGGGCCTCGCGGGTGATGTCGTGGCCGTTGAAACGGATTTCCCCCGAAGTGGGCTCCAGGAACTTGGTCAGCAGGTTAAAGCAGGTGGTCTTGCCGGCACCGTTGGGTCCGATGAGTGCGTGGATGCTGCCGCGCTGCACCGACAGGTTCACATCGCTCACGGCGGTGAAACCCTTGAACTCTTTGGTGAGATGGGTGGTTTGAAGAATAACGTCGCTCATGCGCCCAGGCTGCTCCGTGGTTGGGGTGCAGCGCGGAAAGCTGGGGGCTTTTCCGGAGCGTGCACCGTGTCGTATGTTGCGGTGCATCGTATGTGGCGGTTCTGGCAAAAGCACTGGGAGTTGTGCCTAAGACTTACAACCTAAGCACTTACCCTATCCCCACCTTTGAATACATCAGGTCACTGCTTTCTGGACCCAACAAGAAAAGCATTTACTCACTTCCAAGCATTTTGGGTTGTCGCCCAATTCCGGCGTTGGCAGCTTTTTGTAAGCTTTGTTGATCCAAGCCCGGAAGGTTCCGGCTGGGTGCCTGCATAAATCAGGAGCAGATTGCGCACTTCTGGAGCGCGTTGAGCAGCTCAAAGGCTGTGCAACGCTTGAAAACAGAAGTGGTCCCGGTCGTTTGAACAATTGAGTCCAGTTGCTAAGCGAGATCACCGGGGTTATGCCGCCTGCATTTGTGCAAACGGCAATGCTGCAAAGTACGCTTCATCAGGGGTAGCTT
>NZ_JAZHFR010000085.1:0-14902 GCF_036541385.1 Comamonas sp. GCA5
TGCAAGGGCTGGCCGAGCCACCCCGCTGGGTGCTGGCGGCCCCGCAGCCCGTGGCCGGCAGCGACCGGCGGCTGGTGCTGCACCTGCACCCGCCGATGGAAGAGGGCCAGGGCGGCGAGCTGCTGGTGGTGATGCGTGAGGAGTCGGGCAGTGCCGCTGCCCAGCTGCTGCGCGAGGCCTTTGCGCTGACGGCCAAGGAGGCCGAGGTGCTGTTCTGGGTGGCGCAGGGCAAGATCAACCGCGACATTGCCGACATCGTGGGCAGCAGCCCGGCCACGGTGAAAAAGCACCTGGAGCGCATCCACGCCAAGCTGGGCGTGGAAACGCGCACGGCGGCCGCTGCCCTGGCCCTGGGGCGGCTGCGCCAGGGCGGATGAACGGCGCAGGGCGTACGCCATCCGGCGTATAGGCGCGGAGGCGGGTCATCCCTAGCATGGACTCCATCAACCCACCGAGAGGAGTTCTCACCATGCCACGCCGTTTCACCCTGAAGACCCTGGCCGCTGCCGCAACCGTTGCCGGCATGGGCTTGACCGCACTGTCCGCCCAGGCGGCCGACACCATCAAGGTGGGTGTGCTGCACGCCCTGTCGGGCACCATGGCGATTTCGGAGACCGCCCTCAAGGACATGGCCTTGATGACCATCGAGGACATCAACGCCAAGGGTGGCGTGCTGGGCAAGAAGCTGGAGCCCGTGGTGATCGACACCGCCTCCAACTGGCCGCTAGCGGCAGAGAAGGCCAAGCAGCTGATCAGCCAGGACAAGGTGGCCGTGACCTTCGGCTGCTGGACCTCGGTGTGCCGCAAGTCGGTGCTGCCGGTCTATGAGGAAAATAACGCCTTGCTGTTCTACCCCGTGCAGTACGAGGGCGAGGAGCTGTCCAAGAACGTGTTCTACACCGGTGCGGCGCCCAACCAGCAGGCCATTCCCGCCGTGGAATACCTGATGGGCGAGGACGGCGGCAGCGCCAAGCGCTGGGTGCTGCTGGGCACCGACTACGTCTACCCGCGCACGGCCAACAAGATCCTGCGCGCCTTCCTGAAGAAGAAGGGCGTGGCCGACAAGGACATCATGGAGGCCTACACCCCGTTTGGCCACAGCGACTACCAGACCATCGTGGCCGACATCAAGAAGTTCGCCGCAGGGGGCAAGACGGCCGTGATCTCCACCATCAACGGCGACTCCAACGTGCCCTTCTACAAGGAACTGGGCAACGCCGGCATCAAAGCCACCGATGTGCCTGTGGTGGCCTTCTCGGTCGGCGAGGAAGAGCTGCGTGGCCTGGATCCCAAGCCCCTGGTCGGTCACCTGGCCTCGTGGAACTACTTCATGAGCGTCAAGAACCCCACCAACGATGCCTGGATCAAGCAGTGGAGCGCCTATGCCAAGGCCAAGAACCTGCCCGGCCAGTCCACCAAGCCGCTGACCAACGACCCCATGGAAGCCACCTACGTTGGCATTCATATGTGGAAGCAGGCCGTGGAAAAGGCCAAGTCCCTGGAGGTGAACAAAGTGATCGCCGCCATGGCCGGCCAGACCTTCAAGGCGCCCAGTGGCTTCACGCTGACCATGGATGCCAAGAACCACCACCTGCACAAGCCGGTGCTGATCGGCGAGATCAAGGCCGATGGCCAGTTCAACGTGGTCTGGAAGACCAAGGAACCGATCAAGGCCCAGCCCTGGAGCCCCTTCATCGACGGCAACGACAAGAAGAAGGACGAGCCCGAGAAGAAGTGAGGGGACACGCGTGCGGCCGCTGCGCGGTCGCACCGGTGAACCGCACCTCGACCCGAAGGCCCGTCCCCACCGGACGGGCCTTTTGCTGATTGGATGACCTATGCTTTTTCCCCTCTTGCGCACCCTCCGGCCCTGGCTGGGCGCAGCGCTGGCCTGCGCGGCCTTGTGGCAGGCCCCGGCCCAGGCGCTGACGGCCGAGCAGGCGCTGGCCATGGCCGATGGCGACAACAACAGCCGCATTGCCGCCATGCAGGATGCCGCGGCCACGGGCGATGCCGCCCGCACGGCCGACTTCCTGCAGGCCCTGCGCGACGGTGAGGTGCAGTTCACCGGCGCGGGGGCCTTCATCGTGCGCGGGGGCGAAGCGCGTGACCCCGTGACGGGCCAGGCCGTGCCGCTGCCCGAGGGGGCCAGCGACGCCAGCACCAACAACCGCCTGCGCCGCGAGATCGGCAACGCCCTGGCCGCCCTGAACCTGCTGGTGGGCAACGATGCCGAACGCCTGGAAGCGGCCCAGGCCATGTTGCAGGGCGCGACGCCCGAGCGCCTGCCACTGCTCGACAAGGCCCTGGCGCGCGAGCAGCAGGCGGACGTTAAGGCCGCGCTGGCGCTGGCGAAATCCGCAGCCCTGCTGGGCAGCCCGCAGGCCGAGCAGCGCATCGACGCCGCTACCCTGCTGGCGCGCCACGCCACGCCCGCCACGCGCCTGCTGCTGAACGAGCAACTGGCGCAGGAGCAGGATGCCCAGGTGCAGGCGGCGCTCAAGCGCGCCCTGGCCGAGGTCAAGGACCAGCTGGCCTGGGGCGAACGCCTGGGCGTGGCCTTCACCGGCATCAGCCTGGGCTCCATCCTGCTGCTGGTGGCCCTGGGCCTGGCCATCACCTACGGCCTGATGGGCGTGATCAACATGGCCCACGGCGAGCTGATGATGATCGGCGCCTACGCCACCTATGTGGTGCAGGGCGTGTTCCGCAGCTACCTGCCCGACTTCTTTGACTGGTACCTGCTGGCGGCCCTGCCCGTGGCCTTCCTGGCCTCAGCCCTGGTGGGCGCGGTGATGGAGCGCGGTGTGCTGCGCTTTCTGTACGGCCGCCCGCTGGAGACCCTGCTGGCCACCTGGGGCATCTCCCTGGTGCTGATGCAGCTGGTGCGCTCCACCTTCGGCGCGCAGAACGTGGCCGTGGAAAACCCGGTGTGGATGAGCGGTGGCTGGCAGCTGCTGCCCAACCTGACCCTGCCTTTCAACCGCCTGATCATCATCGCCTTTGCCTTCGCCGTGCTGGCGGGCGTGGCCTACCTGATTGCACGCACCCGCCTGGGCCTGTTCGTGCGCGGGGTCACACAGAACCGCCCGATTGCGGCCTGCATGGGCGTGAATACGGCGCGCGTGGACACGCTGGCGTTTGCCCTGGGCAGTGGCATTGCCGGCCTGGCCGGCTGCGCGCTGAGCCAGGTGGGCAACGTCGGCCCCGACCTGGGGCAGAGCTACATCGTGGACTCCTTCATGGTGGTGGTGCTGGGCGGCGTGGGCCAGCTGGCGGGCACGGTGTATGCCGCGCTGGGGCTGGGCATCCTCAACAAGTTCCTCGAAGGCTGGACCGGCGCGGTGCTGGCCAAGATCGCGGTGCTGGTGTTCATCATCGCCTTCATCCAGAAGCGGCCCCAGGGCATCTTCGCGATGAAGGGGCGGAGCGCGGAAACATGATGCCCCCCCTGAGTCGCTGGCGCGCCTTCCCCCCGAGGGGGACGACAGCCTCGCTGCGGGGCGGCCCTGGCTCGCTGTCCCCTGCGAAGGCCGGTTGTGCTCCTGGCTGTGTGCAGGAGCCAGGCCATGACAAGTTCTGGAATGAAGAAGCATCCCCTGAGTTGCTGGCGCGCCTTCCCCGCAAAGGGGGCAACAGCTGCGTTGCAGGGAGGGCCTGGCTCGTTGCCTCCGGCGCAGGTGGGTTTGCGCATCCGAATGCGGAAGGAATAGATCTATGAATGCTTCAACAACATTAAAAAGCAGTGTGTTCGTGCCGGTGGAGCTGCCGGCACGGCAACCGCTGCTCACCAAGGCCGGCTGGTCGGCCTTCATGCTGGCGCTGGTCGTGGTCTGTGCCGTGGCCCCGGTGCTGAACTTGTGGGTGGGCGAGGGCAGCGTGTTCCACCTGTCGGACTACGCCGTGCGCCTGCTGGGCAAGATCATGTGCTACGCCATCTGCGCGCTGGCTATGGACCTGATCTGGGGCTACACCGGCATCCTGAGCCTGGGCCATGGCCTGTTCTTTGCGCTGGGTGGCTATGTCATGGGCATGTACCTGAGCCGCCAGTCCGTGGGCGCCGAGGAGCTGCCCGCCTTCATGGTGTTCCTGGCCTGGAAGGAGCTGCCCTGGTTCTGGGCGCTGTCGGACAGCTTCATCGCCACCTTCATCCTGATCTTCGCGGTGCCCGGTGTGGTGGCCTTCGTGTTTGGCTGGTTTGCCTTCCGCTCGCGCATCAAGGGGGTGTATTTCTCCATCATCACGCAGGCGCTGACCTATGCGGCCATGCTGCTGTTCTTTCGCAATGAAACCGGCTTTGGCGGCAACAACGGCTTCACGGACTTCAAGCGCATCCTCGGCATGCCGCTGGCCACGCAGGAGATGCGCATGGCCCTGTTTGTGCTGACGGGTTGCACCCTGCTGGGCTGCTTTTTGCTGGCGCGCTGGCTGGTGCGCAGCAAGTTTGGCCGCGTGCTGCAGGCCATCCGCGATGCCGAAAGTCGCGTCATGTTCTCGGGCTATGCGCCGCTGCCCTACAAGCTGACCATCTGGGTCATCAGCGCCATGATGTGCGGTCTGGCCGGGGCCTTGTACGTGCCCCAGGTGGGCATCATCAACCCGGTGGAAATGTCGGCCGCCAGCTCGATCGAGATCGCCGTGTGGACGGCCGTGGGCGGGCGCGGCAGCCTGATCGGCCCCATCGTCGGCGCGTTTGCCGTGAATGGCGCCAAGAGCTGGCTCACCGTGGCGGCGCCGGAGTTCTGGCTGTATTTCCTGGGCGCCCTGTTCATTGCCGTGACGCTGTGGATGCCCCAGGGCATCGTCGGCGTGGTGCGCAAGCTGCGCGGCAAGTTCGGATCGAAGCAAGAGGGAGGTGCGGCATGACCCCGGACCTGATGGAAGCGGGCGCGGTCCGCATGCGTGCCGCGGCTGAAAAAGCCGCGCAAAACATCGGTTCAGGTGGTCGCAGCGCCAGCATGGCGCGCATCGCGACGCCGGGCGAAGTCGATGTGACCCATGGCCGCATCCTGTACCTGGAAGATGTGCACGTCAGCTTCGACGGTTTCAAGGCCATCAACGGCCTGAACCTGGACATTGCGCCGGGCGAGCTGCGCTGCATCATCGGCCCCAATGGCGCAGGCAAGACCACGATGATGGACATCATCACCGGCAAGACCCGGCCCGACAAAGGCTCGGTGTTCTTCGGCTCCACCATCGACCTGCTGCGCCACAACGAGCCGCAGATCGCCCAGCTGGGCATTGGCCGCAAGTTCCAGAAGCCCACGGTGTTCGAGCAGCTGACGGTGTTCGAGAACCTGGAGCTGGCGCTCAAGACGCAAAAGGGCGTGCAGCACTCCCTGTTCTTCCGGCTCGACAGCGCGCAAAGCGACCGGCTGGCCGGCATCCTGCACACCATCCACCTGGCCAGCGAAGTTCACCGCCAGGCCGGCGTGCTCAGCCACGGCCAGAAGCAGTGGCTGGAGATCGGCATGCTGCTGATGCAGGAGCCCAAGCTGCTGCTGCTCGACGAACCTGTGGCCGGCATGACCGATGACGAAACCGCGCGCACGGCCGAGCTGTTCCTGACCCTCAAGGGCCAGCACTCATTGATGGTGGTGGAGCACGACATGTCCTTCATCGCCACCATCAGCGAGAAGGTCACCGTGCTGTGCGACGGCAGCGTGCTGGCCGAAGGCACGCTGGCCCAGGTACAGGCCGATGAGCGCGTGATCGAGGTCTATCTGGGGCGCTAGCGAGATGGACACCAGCCTGGATACGCCGTTGCCAAGCCAAGCCAAATCGCAGTGCAGCGACTGTCTGCGGCTTGGTGCCTCGTCGCCACCGCAGCGCGACGCGGTGCTGGTGGGCCTGCATACCTGGGGGGCAATGAAGATGGATAGCTGTTAGCGCTTGTAGTAAGAGGTTTTCAAATGTTTTTTGCTTTGAAAGCCTCTGAATACCAGCGCAAGCAGCTATGAAAATTGAAACGGTAGCTCTCGAAATAAGAGCTGCTTGCGCAGGATTGATCTGCGTTGGAGGCCAAAAATGCTCAAAGTTCAAAACCTGCACCAGTACTACGGCGGCTCGCACATCCTGCGCGATGTGAGCGTGCAGGCCGAGCCCGGCCAGATCACCGTGCTGCTGGGGCGCAACGGCGTGGGCAAGACCACGCTGCTCAAGAGCCTGATGGGGCTGGTGCCCATCCGCAGCGGCAGCATCACCTGGAAGGGCCAGGCCATCCAGGGGCTGACACCCTACGAGCGCGCACGCGCCGGCATCGGTTTTGTGCCCCAGGGGCGCGAGATCTTCGGCCGCTTGACGGTGGAGGACAACCTGCGCATGGGCCTGGCCTACCAAAGTGGCCGCACGCCGATCCCGCAGGACTTGTACACGCTGTTCCCGGTGCTCCAGCAGATGCTGCAGCGCCGCGGGGGCGACCTGTCCGGCGGTCAGCAGCAGCAGCTGGCGATTGCCCGCGCCCTGGCGCCGGCGCCGGGCCTGCTGATCCTGGACGAGCCGACCGAAGGCATCCAGCCCAGCATCATCAAGGACATTGGCCGCGTGATCCGCATGCTGGCCAAGGAGCGCGGCATGGCCGTGCTGCTGTGCGAGCAGTACTACGACTTTGCCGAAGCGCTGGCCGACCAGTACGTGGTGATGGAGCGCGGCGAGGTGATCGCCGCAGGGCCGGGCACCGAGATGCAGGCCAAGGGGATCCAGAAGCTGGTGGCGATTTAGGGCGGGCTGGGCCGCCCCTGCGTGGGGGCCTGCCTCAGCGGCTGCGGGCCGGGGATTTTTTCTGCGCCACGGCCGCCTGGTACAGCGGCAGCACCTTGGGCACATAGGCGTCCAGCTCGGCAATCCGTTGATCGCCCGCGGGATGGGTGCTGAGGAACGAGGCCCCTTGCTGGCCGCCGCTGACCTGCTGCATCTTGCGCCAGATGGACGAGGCATTGCGCGGGTCGTAGCCGGCGCGGGCCATCAGCTCCAGGCCGATCACGTCCGACTCCAGCTCCATGGCGCGCGAATTGGGCAGGTGCACCAGCATCTGCGAGCCGGCATCCATCAGCTCCCCGGGGACGCCCGTGGCCACGGCGATGGTGCTGGTGATGAGGCCGGAGAGGGTCTTTTGCGACATCTGCTCGCGCGAGTGTTCGCGCAGGGCGTGGGCGATTTCGTGGCCCATGACGGCGGCCAGCTCATCATCGGTCAGGCGCAGCCGGTTGACGAGGCCGGTGTACACGCCGATCTTGCCGCCGGGGGCGCAGAAGGCATTGATGTCATCGGACTCGAAGACATTGATTTCCCAGGCCCAGTTGCGCGCATCGGGGCGGAACACCCCGACCTGGGCAATCAGGTCGTGGCCGATGCGGCGCACGCGCTGCGTCATCGCCGCATCGGTGTTGAGTTTTTTCTTGGACTGGGCATCGGCCGTGAGCTGCTGGAAGCCCTTGGCCGCCTGGGCGTTGATGCTGTCGCTGGACACCAGCATCAGCTGGCTGCGTTGCAGGCCGATAGCCCCTGATTGGGTGGTGCTGGCGCAGCCTTGCAGCAGGCCGATGGTGCAGGCCAGCGCGGCCATGGTGCGCCAGAGAGAGGCAGGTGCCCGGGTCATGTGCAGTCCTTTGGAAAACAGCGCCCGCACGGTCCAGGGTGTGTGCAGGCCAAAGCGCCTATTTTCATACAGCCTGCCGCGTCGGCCGCGCAGCGGCTGGGCCTGGCGCGTGGGGGGTGGTCCCACCCGGACGGCAACACGCCGTGGGGCGGTGAAGCGACCACGGCGTGGGAGCGGCAGCGCGCCGGAATTACTGGATGTTCAGCGTGACCGTCTTGTCGACGGGCTTGCGGCGCTGCAGCGTCAAGGTCAGCACGCCCAGGTCCAGCTTGGCGCTGGAGGCTGGCACATCGATCTCGTGGGGCAGCTCCCAACTGCGGCGCACCTGGCGGGGCGCGCCTTCCACGCTGTGCAGGTGCACCATGTTGTCTTCGATGCGCAGTTGCAGCTGCTCGCGGCTCAGGCCGGGGACGTCGATGCTCAACACCGTGGCTTCGTCGGTTTGGCTGACCTGGAAGTCTCCGTTGAGCTGCTGGGCGGCACTTGTGGCGGCCTGCATGAAGCGTTGCAGGCTGGCATCGGGGCGGGTCACATGGCGGATGATGGGGGTTGCGAGGAACATGCGATAACTCCTTGGTGTGGGGTGGCGCCGTCTGCGCCTGGATGTTCCGTAGATATCGCCGTCCCAGGGCTTTTCAAGCCTGTTTTTTCAACAATAAATTTCGCCAAAACCCCTTGAAAAACCGCCAACAGCCTTTATTGCGCGCTGCCTGTGCGGTCGGTGTGGTGCCGGGCAGAAAAAAAGCGCTGCCCAGGGCAGCGCCAAAACCTGCGGCGAGGGTGCCATGCCGAGGAGACAAAACAGCATCCGTCCTGGCAGCCGGGGGCCGGGTGAACGGAGGGGGTGTGCGCCAGTGTAGGCAGGGTGGCCGGCGCTGCGAACGACGTTGTGCGCATGAGCTTGTGCGGAAAACGAGGATGACGATGGACCGTTCACCCCTGCGGGGGCGCGGCCTGCGCGCATTGCAGCAAGCCCTGGATCCAGGTTTGGCGCGGAGAGGCGCGCATCCTTGGCTGCAGACCAGGCTGTGCCGATTACTTTCGGGCACCGCGGGCCTTACATGCTCCAGATGCGCGGTGCCGTGCCCGGCAGTCCCCAGTGCTGCTGGCGCCAGCAGGCCCGCACCTGCTGCCACAGCTGCATCAGGGGTTCGACCACGGGAGCCAGGCCGCGCAGCACCAGCATGTGCTCGTTGGGGGCGGTGATGCCGCACCAGGCACCTTGCGGGTGGGCATTGAGCACGGCGCGCGTGGCATCCAGCAGTTGCTCGCGCTGCACGCGGGTCAGGGGCGTGCCACAGGCCAGCACCAGGCTGCCCATGCAGCGCTGGCCGGCCAGGCCCAGCGGGCCATCCATCAGGCGTGCGTCTTCGGCGCGCAGGGTGCCGTGTTCCAGCCAATGCCCGGGCCACGCCATGTGCTGGGTGAACTGGCCCTGCACAAAGGGCTCGCCGGCATGGGGCAAGCCGAAGGCGGTGATGTCCCAGGCGATCAGCTCCGCCCCGGGTGCCAGTGCCAGCGTCAGCTGGTTGTGCGCGTCGCAGGCGTTGTAGGCCAGCGCTTCCAGCGGCAGCCATTCCAGCCGGGCGCCGGCGTCCAGCTGCAGGTGGGTGCGCTGCGTGGCGGTTTCGCCCTGGGTCTTGTAAAAGCGCGTGGCGCCGGGGGTGGTGACCAGGGCATGGGCCTGGGGCTGCACGCGCACCCGGATGTCCAGGGTGTCGCCGCCGACCAGGCCGCCGGGCGGGTGCACCAGCACGTTGTGGCAGATGGCATCGCCCTCCGGGTACAGGCTGCGCAGCACACGCAGCGGACCGTCGTGGTGGAAGTGCACGCGGGTACGTTCCGCGGCCATGGAATAGTCCAGATCAAGTTGAGCGAGCCAAGGCATGGCCGCCATCCAAGCAAGAAATGCGCCTGTTGCACCAAGTTGGAGCGCCGCGCGGGGCGTGCGGCTCAGCCCGGGGGCGCATCCGCTGGGGCATCACCAGGGGACAGCCAGCTGTCTTCGTAGACGGCCAGGGCTTCCTCGACCAGGCAGGGGCCGGTGCAGCTGATGGCTTCCTGGGCGTGGGCCAGCACATCGTGGCAGGACAGCAGGCAGGCGCGCAGGTCGGGGCGGATGTGGTGCAGCCGCTGCGCATCCAGGCCGAAGACCACGCGGCGCAGGCCGCTGCTGCAGATGGCGCCGGCGCACATCACGCAGGGTTCGGCACTGGCGTAGAGCGTGGCACCGGCCAGCACATCGGGCGCCAGGCGGGCCATGCCCAGCTGGCGGATGGCATTCATCTCGGCGTGGCCGGTGGCGTCGCCGGTCTCGCGGGTGTTGCTGAAGGCCTCGGCCAGGATGCGGCCGCTGCCGGAGACGATGATGGCGCCGAAGGGCCGGTTGCCGCGCAGGCGGGCGGCATTCGCCCAGACAAAGGCCTGGCGCAGCCAGTGGCTGTCGGTGCTGTCGAGGGCGTATTCGTCGTCGGGCGGCATGGCGTGGGTGGGGCCTGGGTGTTGGAAGAACTGGGTGTGCATGGCGTGGGCCTTTCCTGGCAAGACAGCGGGGTCCACAACACCAGGACCGTGGTGGGACGGCGTTGTTGCATCCGGGGGCGCGCAGCTTCAATGCACATGCCGTGCCAAAAGTGTGGGTGGTTTGTAGGTGGGCGGGGGGGCAAGTTGTAAGCGGTTGTGCCGCCGGGCGTTGGTACGGGGTGGCAAAGGGCTGCTGTAATCGGTTTGCTGCGAAAAAGAAAGCACTATCCGCAGCCTGCAAGCGCGCCAGCGCCTGTTTTTGGTGCAATCCGTGGGGGCCGTCCGTACCAGCCGCCGCGCTCCACCGTGGGGATGCCAGGGCCTGGTCGCGGCGCCCGCGGGAGTGGGCGCGTCGGGCGCAGCAGGCACAAAAAAAGGCCTGCACGAGGCAGGCCCAAGTCGAGGTTCGGGGGATCGGTGAAAGGGGGCGAGACTCGGCCCCTCAGTGGTTCTGGGAGCCGCGGTGGGCCCAGCCCGTGGTGCGCTTTTCCACCCAGCTGAACAGTTCGTACATCACCATGGCCATGGCGCCCACGACCAGCAGGCCGGCAAATGCCAGGCCCATCTGCATGGACGAGCCGGCCGAGATCAGCAGGTAGCCGATGCCTTCGTTGGCGGCCGTCATCTCCGACACGGTGGTGCCGACGAAGGCCAGGGTGATGGCGACCTTGAGCGAGCCGTAGAAATAGGGCAGGGAGCGCGGCAGGCCGACCTTCATCAGCACATCCCAGCGCTTGGCGCCCAGCACGCGCAGCACGTCTTCCAGCTCGGGCTCCAGCGTGGCCAGGCCGGTGGCGATGTTGACCATGATGGGGAAGAAGCTGATCAGGAAGGCGGTGAGGATGGCCGGGCCCACGCCGATGCCGAACCAGACCACCAGGATGGGTACGAAGGCCGCCTTGGGCAGGGCGTTGAAGGCCGTCATCAGCGGGTAGACGGCGGCATAGGCCAGGCGCGAGCTGCCGATCAGGAAGCCCAGCAGCACGCCCACCACGATGGCGACGCCGAAGCCGGCCATGGTCACCCAGAAGGTGCGCCAGGCGTGGCCGGCAATCACGGCGTGGTATTCCATGAAGTCGCGGAAGATCAGCCAGGGGCTGGGGAAGATGAATTCCGAGACCTCGAAGGCCGCGCAGACCACCTGCCACAGCACCACCACCATCAGCAGCAGCACCCAGGGCGACCAGCGCTCCAGCAGTTTGTTGTTGAGTTTGTTCATTGCGAATCCTTGGCTGCTCATTGGTTGATCACTGCACCGCTTTTGCGCATGGCACCGATGTGGCCACGCAGCTCGTGCACGATGTCGGTGAACTCCTTGGTGTAGGTCAGCTCCAGGTCGCGGGGGCGGGGCAGCTCCACATCGCGGCGCACGACGAAGCGGCCGGGGCTCTTGCTCATCACGTAGATGGTGTCGGCCAGGAACACGGATTCACGCAGGTCGTGCGTGACCAGGATGACGTTGAATTGCTGCTCGGCGTGCAGGTCGCGCAGGATGCACCACAGCTCCTCGCGCGTGAAGGCGTCGAGGGCGCCGAAGGGCTCGTCCAGCAGCAGCATCTTGGGCTCGTGGATCAGCGCGCGGCAGATGCTGGCGCGCTGCTGCATGCCGCCCGACAGCTGCCAGGGGAATTTGTCCTCGTAGCCACCCAGGCCGACTTTCTGCAGCAGGTGGCGGGCGCGCTCCTCGTATTCCTTGCGGCGCGCCTTGAACTGCGAGCGGTGCGGCTCCACGATTTCCAGCGGCAGCAGCACGTTGTCCACCGTGGTGCGCCAGGGCAGCAGCGAGGGCGACTGGAAGGCCATGCCGGAGATCTTCAGCGGGCCGGTGACGGGCTGGCCGTCGATCTGGATCTTGCCCATGGAGGGCATGCGCAGGCCGGTGGCCAGCTTCATGAAGGTGGACTTGCCGCAGCCCGAGGGGCCGACGATGGCAATGAACTCACCTTGTTTGACCTGCAGATCAATGGCTTCGACCGCAAAGTGATTTTGTGCCAGCAACTCGTCGTTGTAGGCCAGCCAGACATCACGGAAATCAACGAAATAGGGGTCGGCAGCGCTTTGCATACGAATCCATCAGAGGGGGGCGACCAGACCAACCGGCCCGGCCGCAGGTTGTACACAGCCGTCTTACTTCTTGGGCAGCACGTCCAGCTGCGCGGCGCTGGGCAGGAAGCTGTCGTTCCAGACGGCCTTGGGGTCGATGCGGGTCTTGGTGCCGAAGGCGTCCGAGACTTCCGAGGCCATCAGCGACAGGCGGCCGACATCCAGGCGACCAAAGCCTTCCTTGCGGGCGTCGGGGCTGTTGACGACGGTGTCGATGGCCAGTTGCAGGCGGCGGGTTTCCAGGGCTGCGTTGGCAATGCCGTCGCGCGCCTTGACGTACTGGATGGCGTCGGCCGGCTTGGCCATCACGTCCTTGGCGCCCTTGGTGAAGGCGGCCAGGAACTTCTTGATGGCTTCGGGGTTTTCCTTGATCAGCTTGGGGCTGGCGATGATCACGTTGCCGTAGTACTTCACGCCGTAGTCGGCGTACTGCATCACCACCACGTCGCTGGTCTTGACGCCGCGCGCCTCCAGGTTCAGCAGGCTGGTGAAGGTGAAGCCGGTGATGGCGTCGATGTCCCCGCGCACCAGCATGGTTTCGCGCAGCGGGGGGTCCATGGCCGTCCAGGCCACGTTGCTGACCTTGTTGACCTTGGCGAAGGTGGGGAAGGCCTTGCGGCCGGCGTCGAACACGGGCGCGCCCAGCTTCTTGCCGCTGAGGTCGGCGGGGGTTTTAATGCCGCTCTTCTTGAGCGCCATCACGGCGGCGGGGGTGTTGTTGTAGACCACCATCACGCCCACGGGCTTGTTGGGCGCGTCGGGGTTGTTGGCGTGGAATTCCATCAGCGAGGCCATGTCGGCAAACCCGATGTCGTAGGAGCCCGAGGCCACGCGCTGCACGGCGCCGCCCGAGCCGTTGCCGGCGTCGACGGTCACATCCAGACCCGCGTCCTTGAAGTAGCCCTTGGCCACGGGCAGCAGGAAGAAGGCGGCGGGGCCTTCGAAGCGCCAGTCCAGCTGGAACTTCAGGGGCGTGGTCTGCGCGTGGGCCATGCCCAGGCTGCCCACCAGGGCCAGTGCTGCGGTTGCTTGCAGGAAGCTGCGTTTTTGCATGGGAACTCCAGGATCAAAGCGGTTGGAAAGGTCCACAGCGTTGCAAGTCCAGGGGGCGCTGCGGCGTTCGTAACCAGCAGTGAGCAAAAACAATGCCTGCTTTTTTGTATGCAGTTTTTGTATGGTGTCGCAGGGATTGCGCTGCTTTGGTGCGGCAGGGGCCGCAGGTGCACCAAGGTGATTGCAGGGGCCTGCCGGCTGCCGCAAAATGCTGCATCGCAGCAAATGGCTGCACCTGTTGGAATCTTTTTGCCATGGCCCGTATCCAGTTCGCTGACTTTGACGACGCGGTGTTCGCCACCCGTCTGGTGTGTCCCGCCCCCTTGCACCCCGGCGCGCACACGGACAATGTGCAGCTGCTGCAACTGGCCTCGCAGGCGCGCATGCAGTTCTTCGCCCAGTGGCGCTGGCGCGAGAGTGATGTGGCGGGCGTGCGCGTCTTTGTCGGCGATCAGGCCGTGCAGTACCGGGCCGAGGCCTTTCCGCACCAGGCCGTGGAGGTGCAGATGGCCGTGCGCGACATCGCGGCCAAGGGCTTTGACCTGGTCTGGCGTCTGGTCGATGCCGACAGCGGCACGCTGCTGGCGCTGGGCAAGATCGGCGTCGTCTGCGTGGACCCGCACAGCAAGCGCCCCTGTGCCTTGCCTGAGGCCCTGTGCCAGCGCTTGCAGCAACTGCAGCCGCTGCTGGCCGAGGCCTGAGCTGGCGCGGGCCATCCCCGCACGTGCGCACGGCCCTGGGGTGACCTGCCGGACCGGGGAGCGCCAGCGCTTGCAGCCCCTTGGTGCTGTGCAGCAGCTTGGTGCTGGTGCTGCGCGGCGGCCGTGGCGCTACTGAAATCCATAGCGGTTTGCGCCCGCTGTTTCTGGATTTCAGGGTCTTTTCATCCTGCAACGTCCGAAGGATCAGCGCAGCCAGCTCCTATTTTTGAGAGTGCGCCGCCTGCCAGTCCGCACGTGACAGGCGGTACAGGCAATGTTCGGCCAACGCGTGGCCGGCCGGCAGTGCCGGGTGCACGAAGGTGTGCGGATCCGCCCGCATGCCCAGGCGCTGCATCACCGCCTGGGACGGCGTGTTGGGCAGTGCGGTGAAGGCCACTACCTCGTCCAGCCCCAGCGTGGTCAGTGCCCAGTCCACGCAGGCCCTGGCGCCTTCCGTGGCCAGCCCCTGGCCCCAGTAGCGCGGCCGCAGGCGCCAGCCCACTTCCACACAGGGGCTGCAAGGCAGGTCGTCGCGCGGGCGGTTCAGGCCGATCATGCCGATGCATTCGCCACTGGCGCGGTGCTCGGCCGCCCAGAACCCCCAGCCCTGCGCGTCGATGCGGGCCTGAAAGCGGGCGACCAGGGCATCGCTGTCGGCCCGCGACAGGGTGGCAGGAAAGTAGCGCATGGCCTGCGCATCGGCGTGCAACTGGGCCATCGCCGGCAAATCGCTGGCCTGCCAGGGACGCAGCTGCAGGCGGTCGGTTGTCAGGCGGACAGGGAGGGCGGTGGTCATGGGGGGGCAGTGTAGACCTGGGCCATCGCCCCATCGCCCCATCGCCCATCGCCCATCGCATCGCACTACCATGCCGCTGCGAACTGACCGAAGCACTGACGGAAGCTACGAGGGACTAGACGGATACGC
>NZ_JAZHFR010000086.1:0-14846 GCF_036541385.1 Comamonas sp. GCA5
CTGATCAGCATGGCAACTCCTTGGCACGGGATTGCCATGTTGCCAGAACTGCTTGCAGTACCTCTCGGCCATGCAGCAACGGACGCTTGTTTTTAAGCAGCCAATCGTCCGGGACCCGACACATAGTCTTCCCCTCAACCCGTGCCGAGGCGCACAGAGCGCAGGGTGTGCAGATGCGCCGCAGGACGCATCTGCCTCGTCATCTGGCTGGCCGCAGCTGTTTGAACGCAGTGACGCAGGAGCGCAGTGAGTTCTGCGGCCCCACCCTGTGATCGAGCACCGCAGGTTGCCCGTAGCGCAGCGGAGGGACACGGGTAGAGGGTGTGCTTCTTTGCTTACTTTCTTGCACAAGCAAGAAAGTAAGGCCCCGCCGGGGGCGGCCCGGCCAGCCAAAGCAAAAACAACAATCAAGGCTAAATCAGCCCCTAGCCCAAGCACAGCAAGCGCCAGCAGCTATCAATCTGTGAACGACCAATAAAAAAGCCTCCCGAAGGAGGCTTTGTGCTTTCACAGCGAAGTGCCGCAACAAGATGTCGGCTTACGCCAGCTTGGCCTTGAGCAGCTCATTGACCTGCCCAGGATTGGCCTTCCCCTTGGACGCCTTCATCACCTGCCCCACCAGGGCGTTGAACGCCTTGTCCTTGCCCGCGCGGTATTGCTCGACGTTGCCGGGGTTGGCGGCGATCACCTCGTCGATGATGGCTTCCAGCGCGCCGGTGTCGTTCATTTGTTTGAGACCCTTGGCGTCAATCACGGCATCGACATCGCTGCCTTCGCCCGTCCACAGCGCTTCAAACACCTGCTTGGCGGCGTTGTTGCTGATGGTGCCGTCGCTGATGCGGCCGATCAGGGCGGCCAGCTGCTCGCTGCTGACCTTGACCGCGTCCATGCCGATTTCCTCGGTGTTCAAGCGGCGCGAGATTTCGCCCATCACCCAGTTGGAGGCCAGCTTGGCCTGGCCGCAGGCCTGGGCCGTGCGCTCGAAGTAGGCGGCCATGGCTTGCGATTGGGTCAGCGTGGTGGCGTCGTACTCGGGCAGGGCGTACTGCTCGACAAAGCGGGCCGCCATGGCACGGGGCAGCTCGGGCATGGCGCCCTTGACCTGCTGCACCCAGCTGTCGGCCACGACCAGCGGGGGCAGGTCGGGGTCGGGGAAGTAGCGGTAGTCGGCCGCGTCTTCCTTGGTGCGCATGGCGCGGGTTTCGCCCGTGTCGGGGTTGAACAGCACGGTGGCCTGCTGGATGCTGTAGCCGTCCTCGATCTGCTCGATCTGCCAGCGGATCTCGTAGTCGATGGCGATCTGCATGTTCTTGAACGAGTTCAGGTTCTTGATCTCGCGGCGGGTGCCCAGGGGGGCGCCGGGCTTGCGCACGGACACGTTGGCGTCGCAGCGGAAGGAGCCTTCCTGCATGTTGCCGTCGCAGATGCCGATCCAGGTGACGATCTTGTGCAGTTCCTTGGCGTAGGCCACGGCTTCTTCGGTGCTGCGGATGTCGGGTTCGGTCACGATTTCCAGCAGCGGCGTGCCGGCGCGGTTCAGGTCGATGCCGGATTCGCTGGGGAACTGGTCGTGCACGGACTTGCCCGCGTCTTCTTCCAGGTGGGCACGCACCAGGCGCACGGTGTGCAGCTTGTCGCCGACGTAGAAGCTGACCTCACCGCCTTGGACCACGGGAATCTCGAACTGGGAGATCTGGTAGCCCTTGGGCAGGTCAGGGTAGAAGTAGTTCTTGCGCGCGAAGATGCTGCGCGGCGCAATGTGGCTGCCCAGGGCCAGGCCCAGCTTGATGGCGCATTCCACGGCCTGCTTGTTCATCACCGGCAGGGTGCCGGGCAGCGCCAGGTCCACGGCGCAGGCCTGGGTGTTGGGCGCGGCGCCAAAGGCGGTGCTGGCGCGGCTGAAGATCTTCGATTGGGTCGCCAGTTGGGCGTGGGTTTCAAAGCCGATGACGACTTCGTAGCCCTGAATCAGTTTCGCAGTCATGTTGTCGTGTGTCCTTGCTGCTGTGCATGCGGTGCTGGCAGCGCGGCGGGGGCAGAGGTTGATGGTGTTTTTGGCCTCTGGCGCTTGTCCCGCTTGCGCTGGCAGCTATGGTTTAGATACCGGCGGGGCGTTGCAGGTGGAAGTCTGTGGCCTGCTGGAAGCGGTGCGCTGCGTTGAGCAGCTTGGCCTCCGAGAAGTAGTTGCCGATCAACTGCAGGCCCACGGGCAGGCCGCCGTTGCCAAAGCCGGCGGGCAGGCTCAAACCGGGCAGGCCGGCCAGCGAGGCGGGCAGGGTGAACACGTCGGCCAGGTAGTTGCTGACGGGGTCGGCCTTGCCACCAATCGCCCAGGCGGTGGTGGGCGCGGCGGCGCCGGCGATGACGTCGCAGTCCTTGAAGGCGGCCTGGAAGTCGTCGGCAATCATGCGGCGGATCTTCTGCGCCTGCAGGTAGTAGGCGTCGTAGTAGCCCTCGGACAGCACGTAGGCGCCGATCATGATGCGGCGCTTGACCTCGTCGCCAAAGCCTTCGGCGCGGGTCTGCTTGTACATGTCGTTCAGGTCGGTGAAGTGCTGGGCGCGGTGGCCGAACTTCACGCCGTCAAAGCGCGACAGGTTGGACGAGGCCTCGGCCGGCGCCAGGATGTAGTACACGGGCACGGACAGCTCGGTGCGCGGCAGGCTGATGGGCACCAGCTTGGCGCCCAGCTTTTCGTATTCTTTGAGGGCGGCGTCCACGGCGGCGCGCACGTCGTCGGCCAGGCCTTCGCCAAAGAACTCGGCAGGCACGCCGATGCGCAGGCCTTCGATGCTGTCATTGAGCTTCAGCGTGAAGTCTTCGGCGGGATGGTCCAGGCTGGTGGAGTCACGGTCCAGGTCGGGGCCGCACATCTCGGAGAGCAGCAGCGCGCAGTCTTCGGCGCTGCGGCCCATGGGGCCGGCCTGGTCCAGGGATGAAGCGAAGGCGATCATGCCGTAGCGGCTGGCGCGGCCATAGGTGGGCTTGATGCCGGTGATGCCGCAGAAGGACGCGGGCTGGCGGATCGAGCCACCGGTGTCGGTGCCGGTGACCGCAGGGGCCAGGCGCGCGGCCACGGCGGCGGCGGAACCGCCGGACGAACCACCGGGCACGCGCTCGGTATTCCAGGGGTTGCGCACGGGCTGGGGCGCATCGAACCCCACGGGGGCGATGGCGGAGTTCTCGTTGGCGCCGCCCATGGCGAATTCGTCGCAGTTGAGCTTGCCCAGGGTCACCATGCCGGCGCCACCTTCCGTCACACCCAGCTTGCGCACAACGGTGGCGTCAAACGGCGACTGGTAGCCGGCCAGCATCTTGCTGGCGGCGGTGGTGGGGAAGTCCTGGGTGACGAAGATGTCCTTGTGCGCGATCGGCACGCCGGCCAGGCGGCCGCCCTGGCCGGAGGCGATCAGCGCATCGGCCGCCTTAGCCTGGGCCAGGGTGGTGGCTTCGTCGATAGCCACAAAGGCACCAAGGTTTTGGTGCGCCTGGGCGCGTGCCAGGAAGTGCTGGGCCGCTTCGACGGCGGAGACGTGTTTGTTCTTCAGCTGGGCGGCCATCTCGGCCACGCTCAGGTGGTGCAGTTCGGTAGTGCTCATGGGAAATGCTGTGCCTTGCGCTTATTCGATGACCTTGGGCACGAGGAACAAGCCCTCGCCTTGCGCAGGGGCGTTGCGCATATTGGCCTCACGCTGGTTGGGTTCACTGGCCACATCCTCGCGCAGGCGCAGGGCGATGTCCTGGATGGCCGCCACGGGGTGGGCCAGCGGCTGCACGCCCGAGGTATCCACAGCCTGCATTTTCTCGACGATGCCGAAAAATCCGTTCAATTGCGATAGCATGCGCTCACTTTCTTCTGGAGAGAGGGCAAGCCGCGCCAAGTTGGCGATGCGGTCAATGTCTTGGGAGGTGAGTGCCATAGGTTTTCTGCGGTTCGAAACCGGATGTAAAGCTGTCAGACGGCATGCGCCGCCATGAGTTATTCACAGGGGATACGGTATTATCTTGTCTTTGCACGATTCGCACCCCCGCAGGGTGGTGATTGTGTAGAAAAGCCAATCCCTGATTCCCCCTGATTCCTGTTGATCTACACCCCGGCGATGGCAGGCCGAAGCGCATGCTGTGCCTGAGAGGAAAATTGAATGTTCGGAGCTTTCCGTCGGTACTTCTCCACCGATCTGGCCATTGACCTTGGCACTGCCAACACCCTGATCTTCGCCCGCGACAAGGGCATTGTGCTGGACGAGCCTTCCGTGGTCGCCATCCGCCACGAAGGCGGTCCTCACGGCAAGAAGGTGATCCAGGCCGTCGGCGCCGAAGCCAAGGCCATGCTGGGCAAGGTGCCCGGCAACATCGAAGCCATCCGCCCGATGAAAGACGGCGTGATCGCCGACTTCGTGATCACCGAGCAGATGATCAAGCAGTTCATCAAGATGGTGCACCCCCGCAATGTGATGACGCCCAGCCCGCGCATCATCATCTGCGTGCCCTGCGGCTCGACCCAAGTTGAACGCCGCGCCATCAAGGATGCTGCTGAAGCTGCGGGCGCCACGGCCGTGTACCTGATTGAAGAGCCCATGGCTGCGGGTATTGGCGCAGGCTTGCCTGTGTCTGAAGCTTCCGGCTCGATGGTGGTGGACATTGGCGGCGGTACGACCGAAGTGGGCGTGATCTCGCTGGGCGGCATGGTCTACAAGGGCTCGGTCCGCGTGGGCGGCGACAAGTTCGACGAAGCCATCATCAGCTACATCCGCCGCAACTACGGCATGCTGATCGGCGAACCCACGGCGGAACTGATCAAGAAGCAGATCGGCTCGGCCTTCCCCGGCTCCGAAGTCAAGGAACTGGAAGTCAAGGGCCGCAACCTGTCCGAAGGCGTGCCGCGCAGCTTCACCATCAGCTCCAACGAGGTGCTGGAAGCCCTGACCGAACCCCTGAACCAGATCGTCTCGGCCGTGAAGAACGCGCTGGAGCAGACGCCGCCCGAACTGGGCGCCGACATTGCCGAGCGTGGCATGATGCTGACCGGTGGCGGCGCGCTGCTGCGTGACCTGGACCGCCTGCTGGCCGAGGAAACCGGCCTGCCCGTGCTGGTCGCCGAAGAGCCACTGACCTGCGTGGTGCGCGGTTGCGGCATGGCCCTGGACAGCCTGGACCGCCAAGGCAGCATCTTCACCAGCGACTGATGCGCTTGACGGCCTGCCGCGCGGCCCTGGATGCCCTGGCGGTAGGCCCTGATTGGAATGGTTCTCCATGTTCTCTGTGAAAGCTCGCGCAGTCAGCAGGTCGGGCGGTTCGCCCGTCCGTGAAATGCCACATCCCATGAGGGGGGCGGCATGAGCCTGAGAACGCTGGAGCGCGACGCGCCCTCCCTCTTCAAGCACGGCACCTCGCCCACGACACGGGTGCTGCTGCTCAGCGCCCTGTCCGTGATGCTGATGCTGGCCGACGTGCGCTTCAAGCTCACCGAGCCCGTGCGCCAGGCCGTCTCCGTGGTGCTGTTCCCCCTGCAATGGGCGGTGATGCAGCCCGTGGGCTGGCTGTCCAGCGGCAAGGCCTACTTCGGCGATCTGCATGCCGCCCAGGCCGAGGCCGTGGAGGCCCGCCGCCTGATGACCGAGATGACCATCAAGGCCCACAACGCCGAGCAGCTGCTGGAAGAAAACCAGCAACTGCGCAGCCTGCTGGGCCTGCGTCCTCGCCTGGTGGTGCCCACCGTCGCGGCCGAGGTCATGTATGAAACCCCGGACAGCTACACGCGCCGCGTGGTGCTGGACAAGGGCCAGGTGGCCGGCGTCGAGCCCGGCAGCCCGGTGATGGACGATGTCGGGGTGCTGGGGCAGGTGACGCGCGTGCAGCCGTTCTCCAGCGAGGTGACCCTGCTGTCCGACCGGGACCAGGTGATTCCGGTGATGGTGGAGCGCACCGGCGTGCGGGGCGTGGCCTACGGCGATGCCTCCAACCTGCGCACCGACGGCATGGAGCTGCGCTTCATGCCCAATGATGCGGATGTGCAGGTGGGCGACGAGCTGGTCACCAGCGGCGTGGACGGTGTCTACATGGCTGGCTTGCCGGTGGCCCGCGTGATTGAGGTGGAGCGGCGCAACCAGTCGCCCTTCCTGCGCATCTACTGCGAACCCGTGGCCCGCCTGGACGGCGCGCGCCACGTGATGGTGCTGACGCCGCTGAACGTGCTGAAGGCCGCCCATGTGCCCGAGGTGCAACCCAGCGTGCCCACGCCGCAGGAGGCCAAGGCGCAGCGCGAAGACAAATCTGCCCAGCGTCGTGCCGGCGCCAGCAACCTGCCAGGACCAGGAGCCCAGCCATGATCATGCCGCGCGGTCAGCAACTGCTGATGCCGGTCAAGCCCGGTTTCATCGTCTTCAGCATTGCCCTGGTGTTCCTGCTGAGCCTGCTGCCCCTGGGCGGCTTTGTCTGGATGCCCGATCTGCTGATGATGGTGCTGGCCTTCTGGGCGCTGCACCATCCGCACCGCCTGGGCATGGGGGTGGCGTTTGTGCTGGGCCTGGGGGTCGATGTGCAGCAGACGGCCTTGTTGGGTCAGCATGCACTTACTTATGTGCTGGTGGTCTATGCCTCGCAGCGCGCCAGCCGGCGCATGATGTGGTTCTCGCCGTTGACCCAGGCGCTGCAGGTGCTGCCCATGTTTGCCGGTGCCCACCTGCTGCAGATGCTGATCCGCATGGTGGCGGGTGGCATGTTCCCCGGCTTTTCGGTGGCCCTGGCTCCGGTGCTGGAGACGCTGCTGTGGCCCCTGCTGAGCGCCGTGCTGCTGGCGCCGCAGCGCCGCGCCCCCGATGCGGACAGCAACCGTCCGCTGTAAGGGCTGTCTGATGCCGGGCTTCTTCCGCTTTCTTCCCGCCCTGGGCACTTGCAGGAGCTGCCATGGGCCGGTTTGAGGTACGCAACAGCGAAGCCGAGCAGTACAAGTTCCGGCTGCGCGTCGGCGCGGTGGCCTTGCTGGTGCTGCTGCTGTTCTGCATTCTGCTGTTCCGCCTGTTCGTGCTGCAGGTGGTGCGCCACGACGCCTTTGCCGAGCGCGCCGAGAACAACCGCACGGCCGTGGTGCCCATCGTGCCCAACCGGGGCCAGATCCTGGACCGCAACGGCATCGTGCTGGCGACCAACTATTCGGCCTACACGTTGGAGATCACGCGTTCCAAGGTCAAGGACATGGACGAGACCATCGACGCCCTGTCTGAGCTGGTGGAGATCACGCCCCGCGACCGGCGCAAGTTCCGCCGCCTGATGGAGGATTCCAAGCGCTTCGAGTCCGTGCCGCTGCGCAGCCGCCTGTCCGACGAGGAAGTGGCGCGCTTCGCGGCCCAGCGCTGGCGCTTTCCCGGCGTGGACATCAAGGCCCGCTGGTTCCGCAACTACCCGTTGCAGGACGTGGCCGGCCACGTGGTGGGCTACATCGGCCGCATCAACCAGAAAGAGCAGGAAGCGCTGGAGGACAGCGACGACTATGCGAACTACCGCGGCACCGAAGTCATCGGCAAGCTGGGCATCGAGCAAAGCTACGAAAAGCAGCTGCACGGCCTGACCGGCTGGGAGCAGTTGGAGACCACGGCCGGCGGCTTTGCCGTGCGCCGCCTCAACAGCCGTCCAGCGACGCCGGGCGATTCGGTGGTGCTGACCCTGGATGTGGGCCTGCAAAAACTGGTGGAAGACCTCTATGGCGAGCGCCGCGGCGCGCTGGTGGCCATCGACCCGCGCAATGGCGAAGTGCTGGCCATGGTCAGCAAGCCGTCCTACGACCTGAACCTGTTCGTCGACGGTATCGACCAGGAAAACTGGGACCTGCTGAACAACTCCATCGACCGCCCCCTGCTCAACCGTGCGCTGCGTGGCACCTACCCGCCAGGTTCCACCTACAAGCCGTTCATGGCCCTGGCCGGCCTGGAGTCGGGCAAGCGCAAGGTGGACACCACCATCCAAGACAACGGTAGCTGGACCTTTGGCGGCCACACCTTCCGCTCAGGCCACCCCAACGGGCCGACCAACCTGCGCCGCTCCATCATCAAATCGTCCAACGTGTACTACTACATGCTGGCCAACGACATGGGCGTGGACATGATCCACGACTACCTCTCGCCCATGGGCTTTGGCAGGCCGACCGGCATCGATGTGCAGGGCGAAGGCCGTGGCGTGCTGCCTAGCACCGAGTGGAAGCGCAACACCTACAAGCGCCCCGAGCAGCGCAAGTGGTATGCGGGCGAAACCATCTCCCTGGGTATCGGCCAGGGCTACAACCACTTCACCCTGCTGCAGGTGGCCAACGCCACCGCCATGCTGGCCAACCATGGCGTGCAGCACCGCCCGCACCTGGGCAAGGCGACGCTGGGGGCGGTCTCGCGCCAGTACGAGGCGCTGTACAAGGAGCCGGGCACGCCCATGGGCTACAAGCCCGAGCACGTCGAAGCCGTGCGCAGCGCGGTGGCAGCCGTGACGGTCGAAGGCACGGCTCGCCGTGTGTTCGCCGGGGCGCCCTACACCTCGGGCGGCAAGACGGGGACGGCGCAGGCCGTGACCATTGGCCAGAAGGACAAGTACAACGCGGCCAAGCTGGCCGAGCACCAGCGCGACCACTCGCTGTACATGGCCTATGCCCCAGCCGAAAACCCCAAGATCGCCCTGGCGCTGATCGTGGAAAACGCGGGCTTCGGCGCCGCCGCGGCCGCGCCGATTGCGCGGCGGGTCTTCGACTACTGGTTGCTGGACCATTACCCCAGCGAAGAAGACATGGCTGCCATGCGCAAGGGCCAGGCCACCACCCCCATTGGCACACCGCGCAGTGGCAAGGAGATGATGGCCCGCTACGAGCGTGTGGACCTGCCCAGCCTGGGGGCGCCGCGCGCCCTCGAAACCTTGAGCGGCGGCGACCTGGCGGTGCCGCACGCACAGGACAGCAATCCGGCCGAGCCCGAGGTCGAGGACTGAGCGCCAGTCCGGGTGGGCCGGACAGCTTGGGCTATCCGGGCGCCGCGTGGGCCGCAGCGCCAGCCCTTGCAGGCAGTCACCGATGGGCGGCACATCCAGCACCGGCAGGTCGGGCGCGATGTGCCGCACCGGGCGTGCCGTCCGGGATGGTGCTGCCCCGCCCACGCGCGCAGACGCTGGCAGTCGGCCGCACGCCATCTCCCGCCACGGCAGGATCGACGCCCCAGGCGCTGGGGCCATGCAGGCGCGCATGCCGCCAATACCGCGTGGCGGGCGTTGTCCCTACAGTGCACAAGCGCCAGTCCTTCCACGGGATCGGGTGCTCAGCCTTGCATGGCGCGCAGCACAGGTGCGTGCACCCCGCCTGCAGCACGGTATTGGGCGTCAGGCGTTGGGCTTTGCCGTGGCCGGAGGCAGGCTGCGGGCACGTGGTGCAGCCTGCGGTGGCGTCCACTGGCTGAAGATCAGCGCCACCACCATCAGCGCGGCGCCGCACAGGGCCAGCGCGCCCATGCGCTCGTCGATCAGCCACCAGGCGGTCAGCGCGGCAAATACCGGCTCCAGCCCGAAGACGATGGCGCTGCGCATGGCGTCCAGCCGCTGCTGGCCCCAGGCCTGCAGCACCACCACCAGGGCGCTGGCCACCAGGCTCAGGTAGGCGATGGCCAGCCAGGCGCCGGGGGACAGCGCCTGCGCCTGCGTCTGCAGCCGTTCAAAGCCCTGGGGCTGCAGCCACAGCATCAGCGTGGTGCAGGCCCACATCGAGCCGGCCAGCGCCGCCGCCATGCGCGTGGCGCGCAGGGGGGCTGCCTGGTGGCGCCGCGCGGCGGCCTCCAGCCCGAGGATGTACAGGGCGTAGACCACGGCGCTGCACAGCGTCAGCGTGTCGCCCCGGTTCCAGGGCGTGTCCTCGAAGAACATCAGGCACATGCCGGCCACGGCCAGGGCGCAGGCGGCCCAGACCTGCCAGCCGGTGCGGCGGCGCAGCACCAGCCAGGCGATCAGCGGTACCAGCAGCACGTTCAGGCCGGTGACGAAGGCGTTGCGGTTGCTGGTGGTCAGCGCCAGGCCTTCGATCTGCAGCCAGAAGGCCAGGAAGTTCAGCACCCCCAGGCCCAAGCCCCAGTGCCATTCGGCACGCCGGATGCCGCGCCACAGCGGCAGCAGCACCAGGGCCGCCAGACCGAAGCGCAGCCAGATGATCTGCAGCGCCGACAGGTCGGTGGACAACTGCTTCATGGCGGGGAAGGTGGTGCCCCAGACCACGGTGACGGTCAGCAGGGCCGCCAGGCCCAGGCGTTCGGTGCGCATGCGATGTATGAAAAAAGGAGCGGCTCACGCTCGCATTTGCTGGGGTTTATGGTCAAAACAGTCTGAAACCAAGGAATGACAAGCGCCAAATGCTCCTGATGGTGATGATGGCGGGGGCGTCTAGTGGGCCATGCGGCCGATGAAGGCGGCAATGCGTTCGTTGCCCGGGCGGGCAAAGAACTCGGCCGGCGGGGCCTCGTGCGCAATCTGCCCCTGGTCGAAGAACATCACACGGTCGGCCACTTCGCGGGCGAAGCCCATCTCGTGGGTGACGACGATCATGGTCATGCCCTCGCGGGCCAGGCCGCGCATCACCTCCAGCACTTCCTGCACCATCTCCGGGTCCAGGGCGCTGGTGGGCTCGTCGAACAGCATGACCTGCGGCTGCATGGCCAGGGCGCGCGCAATCGCCACGCGCTGCTGCTGGCCGCCGGACAGCTGCCAGGGGTACTTGTGCGCATGGGCGGCCATGCCCACGCGCTCCAGCAGTTGCAGGGCCTGGGCGTTGGCCGTGGCGCGCGGCGTTTTGCGGATGCGGCGCGGCGCCAGGGTCACGTTGTCCAGCACGGTCATGTGGCCGAACAGGTTGAACTGCTGGAACACCATGCCGACTTCGCAGCGCTGCTGCTGCAGCGTGGCCTCGTGGTCCGTGACCTCCACGCCGGCGATGGTGATGCGCCCGCCGTCGTGTGGCTCCAGGCGGTTCAGCGCGCGCAGCAGCGTGGATTTGCCCGAGCCCGAGGCGCCGATGATCACGGTCACCTCGCCCTGGCAGAACTGGGTGGACACGCCCTTCAGCACCTGGTGCGCGCCAAACGACTTGGTGACGCGCTCGCAGACGATGTAGGGCGTGCGGGTGTTGGCAGCGTGGCTCATTTCTGACGGCCCTCCACGTCAAAGCGGTATTCGATGGCGGCAGTGACCTGGGTCACCAGCGTGGTCAGCACCAGGTAGGTGACGCCGACGGTGATCAGCGTCTCCACCGGCTGGAAGGTGGACGACTGGATGCGGTTGCCGACATTGGTCAGTTCCACCACGCCGATGGCGTAGGCCAGCGACGAGTCCTTGAGCAGGGCCACGAAGTTGCTGACCAGGGGCGGCAGCGCAATCTTGAACGCCTGGGGAAAGACCACGTCCAGGAACACGCGGCCCTTGGGCAGGCCCAGGGCGCGGGCGGCCTCGGTCTGGCCGCGCGGCACGGCGTTCAGGCCGGCACGCACGGCCTCGGCGTTGTAGGCACCGACGTTCAGCGCCAGGGCCACGCAGGCGGCGGCGAAGTCCGGCAGGTTCAGGCCCGGCACCAGCACCGGCAGGGCGAAGTACATGAACAGGATTTGCACCAGCAGCGGCGTGCCGCGGATGATCCAGACATAGGCACTGGCCACACTGCGCAGCACGGCATGGCCGGAGGTGCGCGCCACGGCGGCCAGCACGCCCAGCAGCAGGCCGACCGCGCCGCTGACCAGGGTCAGGTACAGCGTGGTGCGAGCGCCGTCGGCAAATTCGGCGGCGTGGTCGCCGATGGGTTCGGGCAGCAGGGCCAGCAGCTCGCCCAGCAGGGCGACGACCACCACCATCAGCAACAGGGCGGTGACCAGGGTGGCATTGCTGCGCTGGGTGCGGCTCCAGTGCGAGGGCCAAAGTGCAGTGAGCATGGAAAGAACAGCAGGTTAAACAACGCAAAAACGCCCTGGGTGCCAAAGCCTCAGGGCGTCATGGGGCGGCGGTGCCAGGCACCCGGCCTGGCGATCACACCGCCCGGGCAGGTTTTATTGCGGGCAGCGAATGTCTTCCTGGAACCACTTTTGCGAGATCTTGGCGTAGCTGCCGTCCTTCAGGGAGGCGGCGAAGGCCTGGTTCCAGGCGGCGGCCAAGGGCTGGTTGTCCTTGGCCACGGCGGCGGCAATGCGCTCGACGAACAGCAGGTCACCCTGGTGGAACTTGATCTTGGGGTTCTTGGCCAGCATTTCCTTGGCCAGGAAGCGCTCGGTCACCCAGGCGTCGGCGCGCTGGGTCATCAGCGCGTTCATCGCGGCTTCGTTGGTGGGGAAGTTCACCACGCGCTTCACGCCGGGCACGTTCTTTTGCACGTAGTCCAGGTAGGTGGTGCCGGTCTGGGCCGACACGGTCTTGCCGGCCAGGTCCTTGGCGCCCTGGATGCTGGCGTCGCGGGCGATCACCTGCGCACCCGAGCAGTAGTGCGGGGCAGTGAAGGTGATGGCCTTCTCGCGCTCGGGCGTGATGCCGTGCGACGAGATGACCAGGTCCCAGCGGTCCTGCTTCAGGCCGGTCAGCAGGGCGTCGAAGGAAATCGTCTTCCACTCGAACTTCAGGCCCATCTTCTGGGCCAGGTGTTCGGCCAGATCGACTTCGAAGCCGGTCAGCTTCTTGCCCTCGAAGTAGGCGAAGGGGGCGTAGTAGCCTTCGGTGGCCAGACGCAGGGTGCCGTCCTTCTGGATGGCTTCAAGGGGACGTGCCTGGGCCACCGAAGTGCCCAGCAGAGCCAGCGCAGCGGCGGCAATGACGGAAAAGCGTTGCATGAAAGAGGTGCTCCTGGCGCCATCGCGCTGGCAAGGGCCCCGGCCCCATGCGGATGGGGCGCCGCTCACAGCGATGCAGCGGTCAAGAAAGGAGGGGGCTGTAGCCGCCGGACCGCCGGTCTGAGGACATCAGACCATCACAGCGGTGGGCCGGGCTACGCCGCAAAGCGGTGGTGCGCATGCACCAAGAATGTGCGGCTCGTCAGGCGAAGCAGGCAGCCATTATAAAAGCCGGCCAGCGTCCGTGCAGACGGCAGGCCTCGCCACTGACGGGGGATGTGCCGCGCCGGCTCAGGCGCCGAAGGCGTCCCAGCCGGTCTTGCAGATCAGTAGGCTGACCACCACGATGAAGATCACGCGCACAAAGCCGGCGCCGTGGCGCAGCGCCATCCAGGTGCCCAGCACGCTGCCCAGCACGTTGGCGATCGCCAGGGGCACTGCAAAGTGCCACCAGACATGGCCCTTGAGCGCGAACAGCACGATGGCCGCCAGGTTGGTGGTGACGTTCATCAGCTTGGCGTTGATCGACGCATTCAGGAAGTCATAGCCCAGCAGGCGCACCAGCAGGAACACGAAGAAGCTGCCCGTGCCCGGGCCGAAGAAGCCGTCGTAAAAGCCGATGACCAGGCCGATGCCGGCCGTCAGCCACTGCGTGGTGCGCAGGCTGTGCATGGGGGTGTGTTCGCGCCCCAGCTCCTTCTTGGCCAGGGTGTAGAGCAGCACGCCCAGCAGGATGAAGGGCAGCAGCTTGCGCAGGAAGTCGGGGTTGACCAGGGTGACGGCCCAGGCGCCGCTGAATGCGCCCACCCCGGCGGCCACGATGCCGGGGATGATCATCGGCCAGGTGATGCTGATGCGCCGGCTGTACTGCCAGGTCGACATCGCCGTGCCCCAGACGGCGGCGCTCTTGTTGGTGCCAAACAGGGTGGCGGGGGCCGCGTGCGGGAAGGCGGCAAACATTGCGGGCACCAGAATCAGTCCGCCACCACCCACGATGGCATCCACGAAACCGGCCAGGGCCGAAGCCAGAGAGACAAAAATCCATTCCATGATGGGCGCTGATTGTGCGCTGTTCACGGAGCGCTAAAACACAAATAAAAAGCGCCGGTCTGGCCGGCGCTGGGGGGAAGGCATCTCATTGGTGGATGCTTTTTAGATATTGGTCTGGTTGTGGATCGAGTTGTCTCCTCGGGCCCTCCTTGCTGCACCTTGGTGCGCGCTAGAGTGGTCTGGACTGTAGACCCTGCGTTGGTTTGGTGCATCGGGGATTTCCCGCAAGCTGGTGGTGCGGTGTGTGACGGCCGAATGACACTGTGCGCTGTGGGTGTTTGGCGGCCGGTGTGCAGGCATGGCTTGTGCTTGGCTGGCGGCAACAACACTGCGGGGGAGCGACATGGAGATGCGAAGCAGGTGGGGCCGTCTGGCCCCGGGCGTGGCGCTGCTGGCCCTGCTGCCAGCGGCCGGGCAGGCCCAGCAGATGGTGGGGTTTGCGGCCATCGACAAGGCCGACACGGTCTGGGTGCTGGTGGCCACGGCCCTGGTGCTGCTGATGACGCTGCCCGGCGTGGCCCTATTCTACGCGGGCATGGTGCGCCGCAAGAATGTGCTCAACACCCTGGCGGCGGTGCTGGGCGCGGCCTGTGTGGTCAGCGTGGTGTGGTTTGCCGTGGGCTATTCGCTGGCGTTCACCCCGTCCTCGCGCTGGATTGGCGGGCTGGAGCGGTTGTGGTTCGGGGGCCTTGACTACCAGCTGGCGCAGCAGCAACTGGCGGTCAGCCACATGGCGCCGCACATCCCGGAGGCGGCCTACGCCCTGTTCCAGCTGACCTTCGCCATCATCACGGCGGCCCTGATCGTTGGCGCCCTGGTGGAGCGCATGCGCTTTGTGGCGCTGATGCTGTTCATGGCGCTGTGGACCCTGCTGGTCTACGTGCCCGTGGCGCACTGGGTGTGGGAGCCGGGCGGCTGGCTGGCGCGCATGGGCGCGCTGGACTTCGCGGCGTTCACGTGCACCACGGCGCCGCCGGCGAA
>NZ_JAZHFR010000087.1:0-14709 GCF_036541385.1 Comamonas sp. GCA5
TGTGCTTGCGTCGGGATTTGATGGTCATAGATCTCTCCAGGTTCGGCCTGTTGTCAGGTCATTTTTACGGGGAAAGATCTCGCTTAGCTAGCTGTTCAAAAAACTGGAACCACTTCTGGGCTGCAGCACCTGGCGCCCACCATGCAGCAGGCGCTGCGCCAGCGCGGTGACCTCTGCCAGGCTGCGCACGGGGCACAGCAGGGCGAACTCATCCCCACCCAGGCGGCACACCAGGTCTTCGGCCGCCGCGGCCTGTTGCACCATGCCGGCCAGATCGCGCAGCGCCTGGTCGCCCGCCGGGTGGCCCAAATCGTCGTTGATGGCCTTGAAGTGGTCCACATCAAAACTCATCAACCACGTAGGCGTGGCATGCCGCTGGAAGGCGGCATAGGCCTCTTCCAGCACCTGCATGAAGCGCCGCCGGTTGTGCAGCCCCGTCAGCTCGTCGTTCATGGCCTGCTGCTGCAGTTGCTGCTGCAGCCGCTTGCTGGCGGTGATGTTGCTGGCCACCCAGACGACGGCGCGCTCGCCGCAGCAAGGCTGGTCCAAGGCGGTGATCCGGCCTTCGAACCAGATGGCATCCACCGGTCCGTCGGTGGGCAGACCCAGCACATCGTGGGCGCTCAGTTCGTACTCGACCACCAGCATTTGCTGGCGGGCCAGCGTGTCCCGGATCTGCTGCAAGAACCAGTCGGCCTTGGACGCCACCAGCACGTCGGCGATGTACTTGCCGACCAGGGAGCTGCCGTCGTGGTAGTAGCGCTTGTCCTTGCGACCCAGGATGGCCGCGTAGCGCCCCGTCTCCGTCAGGATGAAGGTCGGGTCGGGCAGACTGGCGCAGATGGCTTCGTACTGGCTGGCCGTGAAGAAAGTGGTATCGGTCATGACAAGCGCCAGAGCAGGGACAGCAAATTCTCTCAGATTCATCCGCCGCGAAAGGGCTGCCACCGCCCTGGAAACTACGGAGGTGGGCACTGACACCCTGCGGGTTGCGCCTGGATGTAGGGCACAGGCACGGTGTTCCCCAGCCTCATCCGCACCAGCCTATCGCCCCCTGCGCCAGCGGTACAACCGGTGGCACCACCCGCCAGATATGCAGGCAGGCAGATGGTTGAGGCTGACCATGGATTCCAGCTGCAAAAAATACATAGCGGCTTGCGCAGTCTGGATAAGCACTATCCGCCAATTTTGTTGATATATCTCTCGGCAAAAGCCTGCCACAGCCCCTCAGGCAGACGAACCACCCTGGACACCCAATCGGAGACCACACCCGGGTTGGGTGGGGTTTACGCTGTCATGACGCAGACATTGAGCCGCGTTGCTGTTGCCGGGGTCAATACCAGCAGGCCCTTGCCCGCGTTGTGGCACGCCCGTCTCCCGCTCGTCGGTGCACCATCACCACCGGGTGCGGGGTGATTCACGGTCAGCGCTGGGCATGCTGGTGTTGCCGCAAGGTGTACAGGTACAGCTGCTCCACCTTCTCGCGCGCCCAAGGGGTCTTGCGCAGAAAGCGCAGGCTGGACGGGATGCTAGGGTCCAGGTTGAAGCAGCGCACGGGAATGCGCGCACCCAGCTCAGCCCAGCCGTAGTGGTCGACCAGGTCGGTGAGCATGCGCTCCAGCGTCAGGCCATGCAGAGGGTTGCGCGGTTGTTCTTGGGAAGTCATCGCCAGATCATGGAATCGTTAAAAAAGCCCCTCCGGCCGTGGGCCAGGAGGGGCTTGCTCGCGCATCGCGGGCAAGGTATCACTCGCGCCAGTGCTCCGCCACCCAGGTAGCGGGCTGGATGTAGCGGAAGCGCCGGTTGCGGCGGCCCGCCAAGGCATCGGGCGGGTTGCATTCGCCATGGAAGATCACGATGCGCGCATTCGGTGGCACAAACGTGGGCTTCCAGAAGTTGGTCGGCCAGGTCGGGATGCAGTGGTACTTGAAGCTCGGGCACCACTCGGCCGGCCAGTACTTGAGCTTGCCTTGCTTGTGGATCGCATCCGACAAGTAGGCCTGCTCGTTGCGGAACTGCTTGCGGATGTCCTCGAAGTGGCCGCGGAAATACTCCAGCACGTCGGCATGCGCCCCCAGCTCGAAGCGGTACACCGACGAGTTGCCCGTGATGCGCCACGGACGCTTGTGGTCGTGGATGATGAGGAACTCACCGGGGTAGGTGAAGAAGTCATCCAGAGGTCCGGTGATGACCACGTCCACATCCAGGAACAGCGCCGTTCCGCGCAGGCCGTGCAGGTCTTTGGTGAACGTGGTCAGCTTGGTCCAGCCACGCTCGGGGATGCCCGGGGGCAGGTCCAGCGAGGGAATGGGCAGGCATTCGACCTCGGAACGAATCCCTTCAGCGTTGTCGGTCAGGCAGACAAAGCGAAAATCACCACTGAGATGACGGCGCACCATGGCGTACAGGCGGTTCACATATTCCGGCCCGTATTTGGTGCCCCACTTCATGCACAGGATATGGCGCTGTGGCGCGGTGGAGGTGGTTGTGCTCATGCTGGTGCGCGGCAAGGCTTAGTGGCCTTTTTTGGTCGACTTGGGGCCTGCCTTCTTGGCACGCTTGACGAGACCACCCTGGGTCAGGCGCTGGTTGCCCAGCACGCGGATCTGCTTGACCTCGGGCTTGCTGCCGGCACGGCCGAACTTCAGCAACTTGATGTCGCGGGGGCCGGCCTTGCGGTCTTCGTCCAGCGCCTTTTCCTTGTCGGGAATGGGGCGCCACAGGACCAGCAGCTTGCCGATGTGTTGGATGGGAGCGGCGTTGAGTTCGTCGCACAGTTGCAGGTAGACCTGTTCGCGCGCGGCACGGTCGTCGCCGAACACACGCACCTTGATCAGGCCATGGGCATTCAGGGCGGCGTCAACTTCCTTCTGGACGGCGGGTGTCAAGCCGTCACCACCGATCATGACCACGGGGTCCAGATGGTGGGCGTTGGCGCGGTGTTCCCGGCGCTCCGCGGGAGTTAATTCAATTTGGGGCATGCCCGTATTATCGAGGCTGGAAGAAATTTGCGATGAATACCAAAACGAAAAGCAAGAAGGTCAACAAGAATTGGCTGAATGCCCACCTGAACGACCCTTATGTGCAAGCTGCCCAAAAGGACGGCTACCGCGCCCGTGCGGCCTACAAACTCAAGGAAATCGACGAAACCTTCAAACTGATCCGCCCCGGGCAGATCGTGGTGGACCTGGGCTGCACGCCCGGCGCCTGGAGCCAGTATGTGCGGCGCAAGATGTCGCCCGCCGGGGCTGCCGCCGGCACGCTGAACGGCACCATCATCTCGCTGGACCTGCTGCCCATGGAGCCCATCGAGGGCGTGCACTACATCCAGGGCGACTTCCGTGAAGAGTCCGTGCTCACCCAGCTGGAAACCGTCGTCCAGGGCCGCCCTGTCGACGTGGTGGTCTCCGACATGGCCCCCAACCTGTCGGGCAACAGCACCACCGATGGTGCCCGGGTGGAGCACCTGATCGAGCTGGCCGTGGACTTTGCCAGCCACCACCTGCGCCCCGAAGGCGCCCTGGTGGCCAAGGTCTTCCACGGCCCGGGCTACGACGATCTGGTCAAGCTGTTCCGTGAGCATTTCAAGGTCGTCAAGACCCTCAAGCCCAAGTCCTCGCGCGACAAATCGTCCGAGACTTTCCTGATCGGCATGGGCCTGAAATAAAAACCGGGAACACCGGGGTTGACCCAACGCACAGCGGAAAACCCCAGTTTCCTATTGCCTTGGCGGGAATAAGGGTTCGGCCCTGCCGCTTGAAAGACCTAAAATGGGTCGCACATGGATGCATAGCGTCCATGTGTGACTGTATTTCTCCTTTTTTCCTTGGAGCCCCGCTTGAACAATCAGTGGTTTTCAAAAATTGCCGTCTGGCTGGTCATTGCCATGGTGTTGTTTACGGTTTTCAAGCAATTTGATAACCGCAGCAGCACTGGTGCAAACCACATCGGCTATTCGGAATTCCTCTCTGAGGTGCGCAACAACCGCATCAAGAGTGCAACCATTCAGGAAGGTCAGGGCGGTACCGAGATCGTTGCCTTGACCACCGACGATCGTCGCATTCGCACGACGGCCACCTACCTGGACCGCGGTCTGGTTGGTGATCTGATTGCCAACGATGTCAAGTTCGACGTCAAACCCCGCGAAGAAGGCTCATTGCTGATGAGTCTGCTGATCAGCTGGGGACCCATGCTGCTGCTGATTGGCGTGTGGGTGTACTTCATGCGCCAGATGCAGGGCGGCGGCAAGGGTGGTGCGTTCAGCTTCGGCAAGTCCAAGGCGCGCATGCTGGACGAGAACAACAACACCGTCACCTTTGCCGACGTGGCCGGCTGCGATGAAGCCAAGGAAGAAGTCAAGGAAGTCGTCGACTTCCTGAAGGACCCCAACAAATTCCAGAAGCTGGGTGGCCGCATCCCCCGTGGTCTGCTGCTGGTCGGCCCGCCCGGTACCGGCAAGACCTTGCTGGCCAAGTCGATTGCCGGCGAGGCCAAGGTCCCCTTCTTCTCGATTTCCGGCTCCGACTTCGTGGAAATGTTCGTCGGCGTGGGCGCAGCCCGTGTGCGCGACATGTTCGAGAACGCCAAGAAGAATGCCCCCTGCATCATCTTCATCGACGAAATCGATGCCGTGGGTCGCCAGCGCGGTGCCGGCATGGGCGGCGGCAATGACGAACGCGAGCAGACGCTGAACCAGATGCTGGTCGAGATGGATGGTTTTGAAACCAACCTCGGCGTGATCGTCGTGGCGGCCACCAACCGTCCCGACATCCTGGACGCCGCCCTGCTGCGCCCCGGCCGCTTCGACCGTCAGGTCTATGTGACGCTGCCCGACATTCGTGGCCGCGAACAGATTCTGAACGTGCACATGCGCAAGATCCCCGTGGGCCAGGACGTGAATCCGTCCGTGATTGCCCGCGGCACGCCCGGCATGTCTGGCGCCGACCTGGCCAACCTGTGCAACGAAGCCGCCCTGATGGCTGCGCGCCGCAACGCCCGCACCGTGGAGATGCAGGACTTCGAGAAGGCCAAAGACAAGATCATCATGGGCCCCGAGCGCAAGTCCATGGTCATGCCCGAGGAAGAGCGACGCAACACGGCCTACCACGAAGCCGGTCACGCCCTGATCGGCCGCCTGCTGCCCAAGTGCGATCCCGTGCACAAGGTCACCATCATCCCGCGTGGCCGTGCATTGGGCGTGACCATGAGCCTGCCCGAGAAGGACCGCTACTCCTACGATAAGGAGTACATGCTGAACCAGATCGCCATGCTGTTTGGGGGCCGCATCGCCGAAGAGGTGTTCATGAACCAGATGACCACCGGCGCCTCGAACGACTTCGAGCGTGCGACCCAGATCGCGCGCGACATGGTGACGCGCTACGGCATGAGCGACGCCCTGGGCACCATGGTCTATTCCGAACAGGATGGTGAGCCCTTCCTGGGGCGCAGCTTCAGCAAGGGCGCCAACCTTTCGGAGGCCACCATGCAGAAGGTGGACGATGAAGTGCGCCGCATCATTGACGAGCAGTACAACCTGGCGCGCAAGCTGATCGAAGACAACAGCGACAAGATGCACGCCATGGCCAAGGCCATGCTCGAATGGGAAACCATCGACACCGAACAGCTGGATGACATTTTTGCCGGCAAGGATCCCCGCCCTCCCAAGGACTGGGTCCCCCGCACGCCCAAGTCCAGTGATGATGGCAATTCGTCCGGGGGCGGCACACCCGCTGTGGACGCCGACCCATCACCGACTGCGGCTTAAGCGGACACAGCACAGCAACGGGGCCTTCGCGCCCCGTTTTCTTTTGGCCGCCTCCTGGCGCGATTCTTTGGGAGCCTGCCCATGCATTGGCAAACCTCACGCTTTCTACTGGACCTGCAACGCCCGCTGATCATGGGCATTGTCAACAACACCCCGGACTCCTTTTCCGACGGGGGCCGGCACCGGGATCTGGCGGCCGTGCGCCACGCGGAAAAGCTGATTCGTGACGGCGCCGACATCCTGGACATCGGCGGCGAATCGACACGCCCGGGCTCCCCAGCCGTGCCACAGGACGAGGAGATGCGCCGCGTCCTGCCTGTGGTGCAGCAAGCCGTCAAGCTCGGGGTCCCGATTTCCGTGGACACCTACAAGCCCGCCGTGATGCAAGCCGTGCTGGACGCTGGTGCGGACATCGTCAACGACATCTGGGGCCTGAGGCAACCCGGCGCCCAGGACGTGGTGGCCCGCCACCCCAGCTGTGGGGTCTGCCTGATGCACATGCACCAGACGCCCCAGAACATGCACCTGGACCACATGGTCGGTGACCCGGTGCCGCAGGTGCGTGATTTACTGCTGCACGCAACCCAGTCGCTGCTACAGCGCGGGGTGCAGCGCAACCGCATCGTCTGGGACTACGGGATTGGTTTTGGCAAGAGCGTGGCACAAAATTTTGCACTGCTTGCGCGCCAGCACGAGCTGCTGGAACTAGACTTCCCGCTTTTGGCAGGTTGGTCGCGCAAGGGCTCCCTGGGCACGGTCAGTGGCCTTCCGGTCGAGCAACGCATGGTCCCCAGCGTCGCTGCGGCGCTGCTGGCCGTCGAGCGCGGCGCACGGGTAGTCCGGGTCCACGATGTGGCGGAGACCCGGGCCGCCTTGTCCGTCTGGCAAGCCATGCAACCACCCGCCACCTCCGCATAAAACCAAGGACAACATGCATGGCACGCACCTATTTCGGCACCGATGGCATCCGCGGCAAAGTGGGCCAGTCGCCCATCACCCCGGATTTCGCACTCCGCCTGGCACATGCCGTGGGGCGGGTGCTCAAGCGCACCCAGGAGCGCCCCTCCGTGCTGATCGGCAAGGACACCCGCATCTCGGGCTACATGCTCGAAGCCGCCATGGAAGCGGGCTTCAACGCCGCCGGCGTGGATGTCACCTTGCTGGGCCCCCTGCCCACCCCCGGCGTTGCCTACCTGACGCGCACCCAGCGCGCCAGCCTGGGCGTGGTCATCAGCGCCAGCCACAATCCGTTTTACGACAACGGCATCAAGTTCTTCAGTGCCCAGGGCACCAAGCTGGACGATGCATGGGAAGAAGCCGTCGAGACCGCCCTGGACGAAGCCCCGCAATGGGTCGACTCGGCCGCGCTGGGCAAGACCAAGCGCCTGGATGACGCCGCAGGCCGCTACATCGAGTTTTGCAAGAGCACCTTCGACAACCACCTGTCCCTGCACGGGCTGCGGATTGTGGTCGATGCCGCCCACGGCGCGGCATACCACATCGCCCCCAAGGTGTTCCATGAACTGGGGGCCGAGGTCATTGCGATTGGTTGCCAGCCGGATGGTCTGAACATCAACCACGATGTCGGCGCCACCCACCCCGAAGCGCTGACACTCGCGGTGCGCGCCAACCACGCCCACTATGGCGTGGCGCTGGATGGCGATGCCGACCGCCTGCTGATGGTTGACCAGACCGGCCGCCTGTACAACGGCGACGAGCTGATGTACCTGATGGTGCAGGACCGCGTGCAGCGCGGCATGCAGGTCCAGGGTGCCGTGGGCACCTTGATGACCAACATGGCCGTGGAGGTGGCCCTCAAGCAGCGCGGCATCGAGTTTGTGCGCGCCAAGGTGGGCGACCGCTACGTGCTAGAAGCCCTGAACGACAAGGGCTGGCAGATCGGTGGCGAGGGCTCCGGCCACCTGCTGGCCCTGGACAAGCACACCACAGGTGACGGACTGGTTTCCGCACTGCAAGTGCTGCAAAGCTGCGTGCGCAGCGGCAAGACCTTGGCACAGCAGCTGCAGGAGCTGACGCTGTTCCCGCAGGAGCTGATCAACGTGCGCCTGGCCCCGGGCCAGGACTGGAAGAGCAATACCCAGCTGGCCCAGACGCAAGCGGCCATCGAACAGCAGTTGGGCGACAGCGGCCGCGTGCTGATCCGCGCCAGTGGCACCGAGCCGCTGCTGCGCGTGATGGTGGAGGCGCGCGATGCCGCCCAGGCCCGCCACTGCGCCCAGCAGTTGGCCGACGCCGCCCGGGCGGGTTGACCCACGATGGCAGCGCGGGGCTGGCCCCGCATCCAGATCCGCACCAGCTGGGTGCGGATTGCTTGCATTTATCTGGCAAGCGGCCACAATCGACGCAACGCACCATTTTTGTGCAGCCCTATGGCCCGGACAACCCTGTTGCCCGGGCCTTTCTCCGTGTAGGCGTCTGACCTTTGACACACGGTTTGTTCCACACATCCGCTAGGAAGCACCTCATGGCCACCACCAAGCCTGCTATCACCCTGTCTGCATTGGACATGGACCGCCTCGAAACCCTGATGGAAAAGCTGCCCAGCAACTTCGCGGGCCTGCAAGCCCTGGAGGCCGAACTCAACCGCGCGGACGTGCTGGAGCCGCACGAAATGCCCGCGAATGTGGTCACGATGAACTCCACCGTCCGCTTCACCCTGCTGGAAAGCGACAAGAGCCAGACCCTGACCCTGGTCTACCCCAAGGAAGCCGATGGCAGCCCGGACAAGGTCTCGGTGTTTGCGCCCGTGGGCACGGCCCTGCTGGGCCTGCGTGAAGGGGATGTGTTCGAGTTGCCCAGTCCGGCCGGCAAGCCCGTGACCGTCCGCGTGGATGCCATCACCTACCAGCCTGAAAGCGCTGGCGAACTGCACCGCTGAGCCGGCCAGACGCTGGACACACCGCGCAACGCACGCGCTGCCTAGCGAAACACCGAAGCACAAGGCGGCGGCACTGGGAATTACCCATCCTTGCCGGGCCTGTGAATTCAGACAATGCTGAAAAGCATCCATTCCTAGGCACAATGTCCGCCATGACACAGACACCCCCACTTCCTCCACTGAACCGGCAATTCGTCTCGCACTTTGGCGAGATGGGCAGCCGTTGGGGCATCAACCGCACCGTCGGGCAAATCTACGCGTTGCTCTACCTGTCGCCGCGTGCGCTGAATGCGGAGGAAATTTCGGAAACCCTGGAGTTCTCGCGCTCCAACGTCAGCATGGGGCTGAAGGAGCTTCAATCGTGGCGGCTGGTCAACCTGCGCCACCACCCCGGTGATCGGCGCGAGTACTTCGAAGCACCGCAGGACGTGTGGGAAATCTTCCGCCGCCTGGCCGAAGAGCGCCGCCGCCGCGAGATCGAGCCGACCCAGTCCATGCTGCGCTCGGCCCTGCTGGAAGAGGCCTCGTCCGATGACGAACGCCATGCCCAGCAGCGCATGCAGGAAATGTACGAACTGATCGAGAAGCTGATGACCTGGTTCGACGATGTGCAGCGCCTCAAGCCCGAGACCGCCATGCAGCTCATGGGCATGGGTGCGGCCGTGACCCGGGTGCTGGACTTCAAGGACCGCCTGATCGGGGGCAAGGGCAAGACCACCAAGGACGCGCACTCGACCGAGCCACCCGCAGGCGCATAACCACCGCGCCTCCCACACCCCAGGGCCTGCCATGCAGGCCCTTTGTTTTGGAGGGGCTGGGCACGGCCCTCAGCCGCCCGGGCGCACGGTGGCAATCTGGCTGCGCAAGGCACGCAGCTGGGTCTTGAGGGTCTGTGCGTGCGCAGGCCCCAGGCGCAGCAGGATCTTGTGGCCTGCCGACAGCGACTGCCACTGCGGGTCCGCCAATTCATAGCGCAGCCAGGGCTGCTGGGGCGCGACCGAGCCCTGCACCTCCACCAGCCGCAAGGCCAGCGGCCCCTGGACTTCGGGTGCCTGCAGCAGGTGGTCGATCACCGCCACCAGCCGGTCGTTGAAGTACTGACCGGGGTAGCCGAGCGCCTCGTAGGCCTGCTGCAGCACGGGATAGAAGCGGCGGTACAGCGCCGCCGCATGGGCGACGTCCACGCTGGCGATCCAGCCGACCACGGCGTCGTAGCGCGCACTGTTGCCGGACGCGATCTGCAGGCTGCCATCGGCGGCTTGCTGGGTCAGCATGCGGCCCCCCACCGGATACAGCGGCCACAGGCGCGGCGCGGCATGGCCGCGTGGCAGGTTGTCGATGGTGGCCACGATGTGGTGGGCCAGCCCCTGCAAGGCGACGAACTTGAGCACCTGGGGCCGGCCCAGCCAGTCGCTGACGGCTTGCTCAAAGCCTGCGGCATCGGGTGCCGGGCTGGCGGCGGTGTCGGCCGGGGCGGCCACCGGGTGCTGTGGCCCTTCGGGTGGTGCCGCTGCGGCCATGGACTCTGGTGCCGGGGGCTGCGGTGTGGCAACGGGTTCCGGTGCGGCCGGTGCTGGTGCCGGCGGTGTCACGGCGTGCGGGGCCTGGGTGTGCTGCCAGGCGTACCAGCCGCCTGCCGCCAGGGCCAGCAGCAGGGCCGTGGCCGCCAGCGGGGTGCCGCGGCCACGCTGGGGTGCGGATGGCCGCGGGGGTCTGAGGTCGTGATCCGTCATGGCCTGGGGTCCTCCTGTCTGCGTGCATGATCAGGTGTCCTACCATACCGCGCCCGGCCGGCTTGCCTACCCAGGGCATGGGCGGGCATAAAAAACCGCCTTCCAGGAAAGGCGGTGGTAGCGTGCGGGCCCGCGTGTCAGTCGCGCGCGGCGCCGGCCTTGGCCAGCAGTTCCTTGCGCGTGGCCTCATCGTCCATCAGCTCAAACCACATGGCGTTGAGCACGGCAAACGCGGCCGCCAGCGGCAGTCCCAAAATCCAGGCGAAGTACCACATAGCAACTTCCTTTCAGCGATTCATTGTTCAAAAAACAGAGCGCGTGGCGCTTGCCCATCGAGCATTTCGAGATGAAACATTTGAAATAACTTGATGGGACAAGCGCTGGCCGCTCACTTTTTAGTAAGCATGGCCCTTGCCCTGCGCAATCTCGTCCGGGCTCACCTTACCCCGCATGATGTGGAACACCCAGCTGGTATAGGCCAGGATGATGGGCAGGAAGATGATGGTGGACACCAGCATGATGAACAGGGTCAGGTGGCTGGACGAGGCGTCCCAGACCATCAGGCTGAACAGCGGGTCCACCGACGACGGCAGGATGAAGGGGAACATGGACACGCCCACGCTCAGCACGATGCCGGCGATGCCCAGGCCGCTGGCCAGCAGGCCCAGCCATTCCCGGCGCAGCTTCAGGCCCAGGGCGGCCACCAGGGGCATCAGCACGCCCAGGCCGGGCACGATCCACAGCAGTGGCTGTTGGGCGTAATTGGCCAGCCAGGCGCCCTGCCCCAGCGCGGCCGACTTCAGCAGCGGGTTGGAAGGACCGGTGGTGCTCATGGCTTCGGTCAGCACATAGCCGCTCAGCTGTGTCAGCCACACGCCGGCACCGGCGTACAGCACGGCGGTCAGCACCGCCGCCAGCATGCCCCAGCGCGCGGCACGGGCCTGCACGGCGCCCTCGGTCTTGAAGACCAGCCAGGTGGCACCGTGCATCAGCAGCATGCACAGCGACACCAGGCCACACAGCAGGGTGAAGGGCGTGAACAGCGCGAAGAAGCTGCCGTCGTAGTAGATGCGCATGTCATCGGCCAGGCGGAAAGGCACGCCCAGCAGCACATTCCCCATGGCCACGCCAAACACCAGCGAGGGACCCCAACCGCACAGGCACAGCACCCAGTCCCAGGTGTTGCGCCAGGTGGTGCTTTCGCGCTTGCTGCGGAACTTGAAGGCCACGGGGCGCAGGATCAGGCACACCAGGATGGCAAACATGGCCAGGTAGAAGCCCGAGAAGGAGATGGCATACAGCTGGGGCCAGGCGGCGAAGATGGCGCCCCCGCCCAGGATCAGCCAGACCTGGTTGCCTTCCCACACCGGGCCGATGGTGTTGATCACCACGCGGCGCTCGACATCGGTCTTACCGGTGGCGCGCAGCAGCGCGGCGGCGCCCAGGTCGAACCCGTCGGTCACGGCAAAGCCCACCAGCAGGATGCCCAGCAGCAGCCACCAGATGACGCGCAGCACGTCATAGCTCAAAAGTTCATGCAAGATCATGTGTGACTCCCTCGGTTACTTGGCGCTGTAGGCATCCGCGAACTTCTTCGCGTAGCTGCTCAGGTGGGGGGCACTCTCCTCCTGCGGCCCCTTCAGGATGGCCTTGCGCATCAGCACCATTTCGATGACGAACATGACGGTGTAGATGGCCACGAACAGCGCAATCGTCATCAGCACCGTGCTGGCGCCCAGGTTTGACACCGCCATGGCCGTGGGCAGCACGCCTTCAATGATCCAGGGCTGGCGGCCCAGCTCGGCCACGATCCAGCCGCATTCGGCGGCAATCCACGGCAGGGGGATGGCCATCACCGCCACCTTCAGCAACCAGGGGTAGGCATCCAGCTTGTGGCGCGCCGACAGCACGAAGAAGGTGGCCGTCAGCACGATAAAGAACATGCCCAGACCCACCATCACGCGGAAGGACCAGAACAACGGGCCTACGGGCGGAATGGTGTCCGCCGCGGCCTTCTGGATCTGCAGGCGGGTGGCCTGGCGCGGATCGTCGGTGTAGCGCATCAGCAGCAGGGCATAGCCCATGTTGGCGCCATGCTCCTCGAACGTGTCCACGGCGCTCTGCGGCACTTCCGACGGCTTCTTGTAGCTGCGGATGGTCTGCAGCGCGTCATAGGCCTTGATGCCGGATTCGATGCGCTCTTCGGCACGCGCCACCAGGTCGTTGATGCCGGGGATCTGCGTGTCCAGCGAGCGGGTGCCGATCAGGCCCATCACCCAGGGGATGTGCACGGCGTAGTGTGTCTCGCGCGCCGCCGTGTCCGGGATGCCCACGGCCGTGAAGGCGGCCGGCGCGGGTTCGGTGTCCCACATGGCTTCGATCGCGGCCAGCTTCATCTTCTGGTGCTCCGACGACAGGTAGCCACTTTCGTCCCCCAGCACCACCACCGACAGCGACGCCGCCAGGCCGAACGAGGCCGCCACGGTCATCGAGCGCTTGGCCAGGGCCACATGGCGGCCCTTGAGCAGGTACCAGGCCGAGATGCCCAGCACAAAGATCGCCGCCACGGTGTAGCCGGCCGACACGGTGTGCACGAACTTGGCCTGGGCCACGGGGTTGGTGAGCACGGCAAAGAAGTCAGTCACTTCCATGCGCATGGTCTGCGGGTTGAACGCGGCGCCCACAGGGTTCTGCATCCAGCCATTGGCGATCAGGATCCACAGCGCCGAGAAGTTGGAGCCGATGGCCACCAGCCAGGTGGCCACCAGGTGCTGCACCTTGGTCATGCGGTCCCAGCCGAAGAAGAACAGGCCGACAAAGGTGGCTTCCAGGAAGAAGGCCATCAGGCCCTCGATCGCCAGCGGCGCGCCGAAGATGTCGCCCACATAGTGGCTGTAGTAGCTCCAGTTCATGCCGAACTGGAACTCCATCACCACGCCGGTCGCCACACCCATGGCGAAGTTGATACCGAACAGCACACCCCAGAACTTGGTCATGTCGCGCCAGATGGTGCGCCCGGTCATCACGTAGACGGTTTCCATGATGGCCACGAGCACCGCCAGGCCAATGGTCAGCGGTACGAACAGGAAGTGGTAGAGCGCCGTTACCGCGAATTGCAATCGCGATAGGTCGACGATGTCGAGGTCCATGGGGAAGTCCTTTCTCTCTTAAAAACCCTTGGCCGTTGCAGGTGCTGCCACCACCGCTGCGTCCTCGCGCAGCCGGCCCAGCAGCTTGTCGAAATCCGTCGTGCCGCGCCGGGCCTCTGCCAGCAGGCGGCCCCCCTCCACCCAGAGCAGACGGTCCGCTGTTTCGGCCTCTCTGCGCCAGTGGGTCGCCACGATCACGGTGTGCCCGTGCATCTGCTGGCGCAGGCGTTGCAGCACGTCCCGGGCCGTGGCGGCATCCAATCCTTCGGTGGGCTCATCCAGCAGCCAGCACGCGGCAGGGTGCAGCAGCAGCCGCGCCAGTGCCAGGCGGCGGGCCTGCCCGCCGGACAGGCCCAGCCCACCTTCACCCAGGCGCGTGTCCAGCCCCTCGGGCAGGGCACGCACATCGGCGGCCAGGCCGGCATCCTCCAGCGCCTGCCACAGCTGGGCATCGCTGCGCCCGGCTGGGCCAGGCGCAGGTTGTCGCGCAGGCTGTCCTGGAACAGCTCGGTGCGCTGGGTCAGCCAGGTGCAGGGCTGGGCCAGCACCTGGCCGTGCACGGCGGGCAGCTCGCCGGCGATCAGCGACAGCAGCGTGCTCTTGCCGGCGCCGCTGGCGCCGATCAGCGCCACCTGGGTGCCCACGGGAATCTGCAGATCCACGGCCGCCAGCGCCCGGTGCGGGCTGCCGCGGTGCTGGGCCGCCGCCTGCTGCAGCCGCACGGCACAGCCTGGCGGTGGTTCAGTCACTTTGATTTCGATAGCTGCAGGCGCTTGCACCACCTGCGGTGCCAGCCGTTGGATGGACAACCAGGTACGACCGGCTTCCACCGCGCCACGGCGCAAGGCGGCGAAAGGCTCCATCGCGGCCAGGGCCACCAGCAGGGCCAGGGCCGCCCCCGGCGCCCCCACCACGCCCTGCTCGACCAGCCAACCCACCGCCAGCAGCACGCCCACCAGGGTCAGCGTGCTGGCCATGCCAAAGGCCATGCTGGCCCGGGCTTCCAGGCGGTTGAGCTGGCGGTCGGCCTGGGCCACGCTGCGCTCCGTGGCCGCCAGGCGGGCACATTGCGCTGGCAGGCGGCCGGCCATCAACAGCTCGGTCTGGCCGGCCACCAGGTCCACGGCCTGGGTGGCGCAGGCGCTCCAGGGCGGCCGCACGGCG